>JBCDHF010000145.1:0-10586 GCA_038750375.1 Cyanobacteria bacterium P01_H01_bin.15 | reverse complement strand
TGGTCTGGTCGTCGTAATTATTATATTGGGACTACTGGGGTCGATACCTTTGGTACGATGCAGTTCACCTCGGACTTCCAAGAGCGCGATATTGTATTTGGTGGGGATAAAAAATTAGCCAAACTCATTGACGAACTGGAGGTGCTCTTCCCGCTAAGCAAAGGTACCACTATCGAATCAGAATGTCCGGTTGGTCTAATTGGTGACGATATTGAAGCGGTTGCCAAGAAAAAAGCCAAAGAAACTGGCAAGCCGGTGGTTCCAGTGCGCTGTGAAGGTTTCCGAGGCGTCTCTCAATCCCTAGGTCACCATATTGCTAACGATACAGTCCGTGATTGGGTCCTGCCTAAAGCCGACGAATATCGTCAACTGCCCGAAGGCTATGAGCCTGGACCCTATGATGTCAATATTATTGGGGATTATAATATCGGCGGAGATGCGTGGCCCAGTCGCAGGCTGTTAGAGGCGATTGGTCTGCGAGTCATCTGTCAATTCTCTGGGGATGGCACCTTCAATGAAGTGGTCATGACGCCGTTAGCAAAGATGAATCTGATTCACTGCTACCGTTCCATGAACTATATTTGTCGCTTCATGGAAGAGAAGTATGAGATTCCCTGGCTAGAATATAATTTCTTCGGACCGACCCAAATCGCGAAGTCCCTGCGGAAAATTGCAGCTCAGTTCGATGAAACTATTCAAGCTAATGCTGAGCGTGTCATTGCTGAAAACCAGGCTCGGATGGATGCGATTGTTGAGAAATATCGCACTCGTCTGGATGGCAAGAAAGTTATGATGATGGTGGGTGGGCTTCGCCCTCGTCACGTGATTCCTGCTTTTGAAGACCTGGGTATGAATGTCATTGGTACCGGCTATGAGTTTGGTCACGGTGATGACTATAAGCGCACAGCTGACTACGTTAAAGAAGGAACCGTTATCTATGATGATGTCAGTGGTTACGAGTTTGAGGAGTTCGCAAAACAGCTTAAGCCGGATTTAATCGCTGCTGGGATTAAAGAGAAATACGTCTTCCAAAAGATGGCGCTGCCATTCCGGCAGATGCACTCTTGGGATTATTCCGGTCCCTATCACGGCTACGAAGGCTTTGAAGTCTTTGCTCGGGACATGGATATGGCAATCAATAATCCTACTTGGAGTCTGATTAATGCTCCTTGGGAAGATGCTGACGCAGCCTAAGGCAGTATGAGGGAGATAACGAACGATCATAATCTGTTGTCTGTTGTTGATGATTGATAATCCAGTCTTGACTCTCTTGTTATCAATCTCCCTCTATCCCTAATTTTCCATCAATCATTAGTTATTTACTCAACCCCATCCCCCCTTCTCAGGAGGCAATCATGACTGAGAATAACAATCCTCAAGTGCCGGAAAACGCTCAAGACCCCGGCAAGATTCAAGACCATTTCGACTTGTTTCAAACAGATACTTACCAGGAGCTGTTTGAGTATAAGCGTCAGTTTGAAGGTGCCCATAGTCAGGAGAAAGTCGCTGAAGTTTCTGAATGGACTAAGTCTTGGGAATACAGAGAAAAGAACTTTGAGCGTCAGGCACTAACTATCAATCCAGCAAAGGCTTGTCAGCCGCTCGGCTCTCTATTTGTGGCGGCGGGTTTTGAAGGAACCCTGCCTTACAGCCACGGGTCTCAAGGTTGTGTCGCTTATTTCCGGACTCATTTAACTCGGAATTATAAAGAGCCTTTCCAGGCAGTGTCTTCTTCTATGACAGAAGATGCGGCGGTATTCGGTGGTCTTAACAACCTAAAGCAGGGCCTGCAAAACGCCTATACCCTCTACAACCCCAAAATGATTGCTCTGTGTACCACTTGCATGGCAGAAGTGATTGGGGATGACATCGGTGCCTTTATCCAAACCGCTAAAAACGAGGAATTAATTCCGCAGGATTTACCAGTTCCCTCTGCCCATACCCCGAGTTTTGTCGGCTCTCATATCACGGGCTATGACAACATGCTGGTGAGCATCTTAAAGACGCTTACGGAAGGCAAGAAGACGGAGACGACCAACGGCAAGTTCAATTTCAACATCGGGTTTGATCCTTATGTGGGCAACTTGCGAGAGCTAAAGCGGATCTTGGGTCTGTTTGGCATCGACTATACCATCCTGTCCGATAATTCTGATGCCTTTGATTCTCCCAATACGGGTGAGTTCAGAATGTACAACGGGTTGACCACCTTGGAAGATGCTGGTGATTCAATTAATTCAGAAGGCACTTTCTTCTTCCAAAAGTACACCACGCCTAAAACCCAGGACTACATCAGGAAGGAATGGGGTCAGAAAACCTATAACTTCCGTCCGTTCGGCATCAAAGGGACTGATGAATTTTTGATGGCGCTGTCAGCGATTACAGGCAAAGCGATTCCTCAGGAATTACAACAAGAGCGCGGTCGGGCGGTTGATGCGCTCACAGATTCGCAAGCTTGGATTCATGGTAAGCGTATCGCGTTGTATGGTGACCCCGACCATGTCTTTGGGATCACACAGTTTCTGCTAGAAATGGGCGCTGAGCCAGTGCATATCGTGGTGACCAACAGTAACCCCGATTTTGAGGCGGAACTACGAGAAGTGTTGACCAACAGCCCCTACGGTCAAGAAGCCACAATTTGGGGCAAGAAAGACCTCTGGCACTTGCGCTCACTCCTCTTTACGGAGCCGGTGGATCTGTTGATCGGTAACTCCTACGGTAAGTATCTATGGCGGGATACCAAAACTCCCTTGGTTCGCATTGGCTACCCGATCTTCGATCGCCACCATATGCACCGATACGCCACTTTGGGCTATCAAGGCGCGATTAATCAGTTCAACTGGATTATCAATACCATTCTGGATGAGTTAGATCGGCAGACGATCATTCCGGCGAAAACCGATATCTCGTTTGACCTGATTCGCTAGTCCATCTCCTGACGCTCTAGTTCCTAAGTTCGACTCATGGGGGAGATCTCTATTCGAGTCCGGCTCCCCCTTTCTTCTCTATCATCGAAAGACTTATGCGATTAAGTGATGAAATTGAAATCGACTCGCCTCCGACCTTTGAAATGGGGGCTCGTGTCCAAGTTCGGAAATTAATCCGCAACGACGGCACCTTTCCCGGCAAGGATATTGGTTCTCAGCTCGCTAAAAAAGGAGATATTGGCTATATCGTTGGCATTGGCACCTATCTCCAACGCTCCTACGTCTATTCAGTCCACTTTTTAGAAAGTAACTATGTTGTGGGTTGTTTGGGTCGAGAGCTTTTGCTGGCGGAAGATCGAGAGCGAGTATCTCCTTCAACAGTATAGACCTCTACATTTTTAGAATCATGGCTACGCTGACTTCTTCTAATACATCATTCCCGACATCTTCTATCTCATCTTCCTTAGCTTCGCCGCTAAAGCAGACTTCTCGTCAACGCTCAAATAAGTCCCGCCAGTGGGATTTGCTCTATCCGCTCCGCTGCTGGGTTAATGAGGTCTCAATTGATAGTTATCGGCTAGCTCATCGCATCTGTCGGCTCATCCCGGGAAGTTGTCCGTTTGAACGGGATTTGACGCTGTTTAGCTATACGGTTCATATCCCTGCTCTCTGTAAGCTCAATCCCCTATATGAAGAGTTCGTCGGTCTTCGTTTCCGAGCCCTCTGTTATTTGGCGGATGTATATGACGAAGATATCTCGGTCTATCTGCAATAGATCTTTGTTGGTGAGTTTACCCTGTTCTCTAGGAAAAGCCTCGATTTGCGATCGCAAACGTTCCAACCTTTAACTCCTCGATTTTCTCCCTGGCAATGCCATGAACATGACATCCGGCAAAATCAATGAACTGCTGACCCAGCCTGGTTGTGAGCATAATCACAAAAAAGAGGGCAAGGGTAAAAATAAGTCCTGTCAGCAGCAGGCTCAGCCAGGGGCGGCTCAGGGCGGGTGTGCTTTTGATGGGGCAAGTATTGCGCTGGTTCCTGTCACGGATGTGGCCCATTTAGTGCATGGTTCCATCGCCTGTTCTGGTAACTCTTGGGGCAGTCGCGGAAGTCTGTCTTCTGGACCGATGATCTATAAAATGGGGTTTACTACCGACCTCAACGAAAATGACATTATCTTTGGCGGCGAGAAAAAGCTTTATCGTGCGATTGGCGAAGTCAAGGCTCGTTATCAGCCCGCTGCAATTTTTGTTTATTTGACCTGCGTGCCAGCGTTGATCGGGGACGATTTAGAAGCCGTGTGTCAAGCGGCGCGACAAAAATTTGAGATTCCGGTGGTGCCAGTCGTTTCGCCCGGTTTTGTGGGCAGTAAGAATTTGGGGAATCGGATTGGGGGAGAAGCCCTCTTGGACTATGTAGTCGGCACAGAAGAACCCGAATATAAAACGCCCTACGACATTAACTTGATTGGCGAATACAACATTGCGGGGGAAATGTGGGGGTTACTGCCGCTACTGGAGAAATTGGGAATTCGCGTTCTTGCCAAGATTACCGGAGACGCTCGTTACCACGAAATTACCTGCGCCCATCGCGCCAAACTAAACGTGATGATCTGCTCTAAAGCATTGATCAACATGGCTCACAAAATGCAGGAGCGTTACGGCATTCCCTATATCGAAGCCTCTATTTATGGGGTTGAGGATATGAATCACCTGCTGCGTGCGATCACAAAGCAACTGGGCGATTCTGATTTGCAAGAGCGAGTAGAGCAGTTAATTGTGGAAGAGACGGCACGGCTCAATCAAGCCTTAGTTCCCTATCGAAAGCGTCTGAAAGGCAAGCGGGTGGTTCTCTATACCGGGGGTGTCAAAAGCTGGTCTATCATCTCTGCCGCAAAAGACTTGGGCATTGAAGTAGTCGCAACCAGTACGAAAAAAAGCACGGAAGAAGACAAGGCTCGTATCAAAAATCTGTTGGGAAAAGACGGCATGATGTTGCAGAAAGGCAATGCCCAGGAACTGCTGCGGGTGATTGCCAAGACCAAAGCTGACATGCTCATTGCAGGCGGTCGTAATCAATACACCGCATTAAAAGCCAAAATTCCTTTCCTCGATATCAATCAAGAACGGCATCATCCCTACGCGGGCTATGTGGGCATGATTGAAATGGCCAAAGAATTAGATGAAGCGCTGCATAGCCCCATTTGGGAACAGGTCCGTTTGACCCCACCTTGGGCGTTGACTGCTCCAGGGGCTCAAGCCGCTAACCATTCTGTTAATGAATTAGCGACAGAGTCAGAGACAGCGACGAAAGTACTGGCTCGTCGAAAAGGAGCGGCGGTCAATCCGTTGAAGCAAAGTCAACCGCTTGGCGCCGCTCTGGCTTTTTTGGGTATCCAAGGCATGATGCCCCTCTTTCATGGGTCTCAAGGCTGTACCGCTTTTGCCAAAGTTCTCTTGGTGCGCCATTTCCGCGAAGCTATTCCCCTATCCACCACCGCCATGACGGAAGTAGCAACTATTTTGGGCGGAGAAGATAACATCGAGACGGCTTTGTTGACGTTGCTCGAAAAGTCTCAGCCTGAGATGGTCGGTCTCTGTACTACCGGTCTGACCGAGACTCGGGGCGATGATATGGAGGGCATTCTCCGGACGCTGCGTAACCGTCGCCCTGAACTGGCACATTTCCCAATTGCATTCGCCTCCACACCGGACTTTAAAGGGGCGCTACAGGACGGTTATGCGGCAGCAGTGGAGGCCCTAGTGCGAGATATTCCCTCCCCAGATGAGAGCGATATACCCCAGGGTGAACTGGACGCCGATCCCTTTTATCTTTACTACCGCTCCCTGTCTCAGCCCCAGGTAACCGTGCTTGCGGGTTCTTCTTTTGCGCCGGGGGACGTGCAGGCAGTCAAGGATATGATTTCGGCGTTTAACCTCAAGCCTGTAGTTCTGCCAGATCTGTCTCTCTCGCTCGATGGTCACTTGGTGGATGACTATAGCGCCGTTACCACTGGCGGGACAACCCTAAAAGATTTGCGATCGCTAAATCGCTCCCTCTTTACGTTAGTCCTCGGGGATAGCTTGACACCCGCCGCGCAAATTTTGCAGCAGCGATATGGCACCGACTTTGCCATTTTCAATAGCTTGACTGGCTTAGCTGAAGTTGACCGTTTCTTGCAGAAGCTCTCAGAGGTGAGCAACTATCCAGTGCCGCCGACCCTACTCCATCAGCGTCGCCAACTCCAAGACGCCATCCTCGACACGCACTTTTTCTTTGGTCGCAAACGAATTGCCTTAGCTCTGGAGCCGGATTTACTTCATCGCATCGCCTGGTGGCTCACCACAACGGGCGCAGAAATCCATGCCGCAGTGACCACAACCAAATCCAAACTGCTGAAAGATCTGCCCGTCCCTACCGTCACTATTGGCGATTTGGAAGATTTTGCGGAGTTAGCCCCCGGTGCAGATTTATTAATTGCTAACTCTAACGCCAAAACCCTCTCGAAACAGTTAAACATTCCGCTTTATCGCCTCGGGTTACCTATCTTCGATCGCTTAGGAAATGGCCGTCGCTGCACGGTGGGCTATGACGGAACGACCCAACTCCTCTTTGAGATTGGCAATCTTTTTCTCGAAGCGGATGAAGCGCAGGCTCATGAACAAGTCCATGCCTGGCGAACAGGCAATATCTCGGCTGAATCAGCTTAATCTCCAACTTAATTTACTGTCCCACTCAAATATGAAGGGAACTTAAATCGATGAAAGTAGCATTCACCACCAACGACTCGATTCACGTCAACGCTCATTTTGGCTCAGCCAGGCAGATCGATATTTATGAAGCATCCGGTAATGGCTTCACCTTTTTGGAGTCACTAGAGTTTCAGAAAAACCTGAAGCAAGACGGCAACGAAGACAAGCTAGGGCCGAAGCTTGCCGCTCTAAGCGGATGCTCCATCGTCTATGTCGGGGCGATCGGAGGAAGTGCTGCCAGCCGTCTAATTCGGCAAAAAGTAACCCCGATTAAAGCTGAGTCATCGGCGGAGATAATTCCGCTCAAGCTAGCCGAGCTGGTGGAAACCATAAACAACAGTCCCCCTCCTTGGCTGCGTAAAGTTCTCAATCAAAGCCAGCCCCAAAGTTATGAAGACACCTTTGAAACTATCGAAGAGGAAGTAGTCGTATGAGTCCTATTGAAACTCTCCCAACCCCTACCACTGATTTGACCGTTGCTGAAGCGCCCTTTCTTAAAGCTTTAGCTGGACAAATTCGCGCCAATGATGCCTATGGCACTTATCGCAACTGGGCAGACGAGTTACTACTCAAGCCCTATGTGATTCCCAAAAAACAGCGTCGAGAAATTCCCGTAGACGGGGATGTAGACCCCATTACCCTCGGGCGAATTCTTGCTTTTTACCGAGCTGTCGCAGCTCGCATTGAAGAAGAGACCGGTCAACTCTCCCAGGTTGTTGTTGATCTCAGTCATGAAGGCTTCGGCTGGGCTTTAATCTTTTCCGGTCGACTCATTCTTGTTTCAAAAACTCTCCGGGATGCGCAACGGTTCGGGTTTGACTCCTTGGAAAAACTAAATTCTGAGGGAGAAAAGTTGATGAATAAAGGCATTGAACTTGGGCGTAAATTCCCTGAAGTGTGTGACATCTGAATTGTTGCGAACTTGTTAAATCATGAGTGCTATGACTACTATCACCGCTAACATAACTATTGACGAACTGAAAATAAAAATCAGACGACTCAATAGCAAGACAGGACAGATGAAGATGGATCTTCATGATATCGCGGAAGGACTGCCGACAGACCTTGAAAAGCTCCCTCACGCTGCAGCGCAAACTTATCAAATCTACAGTGAGCTTCGTGAACTTAGAGAACATCTCAAATTCTTGGAGGCAGAGTAATGACTTTTTCTACTTTGACTAAGACCCTCGGTCAGTTCAATCGTCTTAAAAATGCAGAAGAATATTTTGAGTTTCTGGGGGTGAAGTACGATCAACAAATCCTCAACGTTCATCGCTTGCATATTCTGCGCAAATTCTCTGAACTAACCGAGAGCATTGAGCCAACCCTCGATGAGGAGCAGCGTCTCAATGGCTATCGCGAGGCATTACAAGCGGCTTATGATTTATTTTTGACCTCTTCAGGCGTAGAGCAGAAATTATTTCAGGTCTTTCGAGACCAGCCGAAAAACCTGGTGAAATTGTCTGACATTACTGTGGAGTAACGTCACCTGGCAATGCGCATAAACTTTGTCCTACTATCGCAGCCTGGAATCAGACGATTTCCCTTCTATATTTGTCGAATCAATTTAGGAAGAACCAAGATTGCTCGACTAATTTATATCTCTCATTTGTCCTTTTGAATCCATCATTTCTACCATGCTCCCATCTTTAACATCCATTGAGATCGAGCGTTATCGTCGTCAAATGATGTTACCTGGCTTAGGTGAAACTGGCCAGCGTCAGTTGAAGAACACTACAGCTTTGGTCACCGGAGTCGGGGGACTAGGGGGAACGGCAGCGCTGTATCTCGCCGTTGCTGGCGTGGGCAAGCTGATCTTAGTGAGGGGAGGAAATCTGCAGCGGGATGATCTTAACCGACAAATTCTGATGACGGATGACTGGGTTGGGAAACCACGTGTCTTCAAAGCGCAGGAAACCCTAGCTCAACTTAATCCCGATATCGAAATAGAGTCAATCTGTGAGTATGTCAACGTTGACAACATTGAGGTGTTAGTGGCACAAGCCGATATTGCCTTGGATTGCGCCTTTGATTTCACGGAGCGAGATTTGCTCAATAGTGCTTGTGTCCGGATGCAAAAGCCGATGGTGGAGGCAGCCATGAATGGAATGGAGGCTTATCTTACAACCATTGTCCCTGGCAAGACCCCTTGTTTGAGCTGTCTATTTCCTGAGAAGCCAGAGTGGAATCGATGGGGCTTTGGGGTGCTCGGTGCTGTATCTGGGACGTTGGCTTGTTTGGCAGCCTTGGAGGCAATCAAACTAGTAACCGGGTTGGGGAAACCCCTTTTAGGACAATTGTTGACTATGGATTTAGCCAATAACGAATTCGCTAAGCGTCGTCCTTACAAAGACCCCGATTGCCCAGTATGTGGGAACCTCTCAAATACGGCTATACCCAGAGAACTAGCGAATGCAGCCAATATTTATGCCCCTGTAACTCTCTAGTGAACCTAGTTTTGACCCATGATTTTTACTTCACTCATATTCATAGGATTGGCTATCGTCACCTTGCCTACTCGGAGGCGGGAAGTCGATCCGATCATTCAAGTTCTAAGATATCTGGGTGCACTGATTTTTTTTATGATAGGAATCATCTTTGCCCCTCTTCTTCTTCGAACTACCATCCTGTTATTGGGTATCTTTACGACTCCTCAATGTCTGAAATTGACTGAGCATAGTCACCAAAAGACTTGTGCTCGAGGATGCATTTTTCGACGTCAGTGCAACATCATTTCGCGACATTCTTTATAAGAGAGTCATCATCTTTCACTATCAAAAAAGTCTCCCAGAGAGATGGCTAACCCTATAAACTCGTTGTCGCTTCAAGCTTTTCAAAGCTATCAAAGTGAATCTAATCTATTTGCAGGAGAATTTTATGTCTGTCACACTCACTGAACTTGCTGAACTCCGTTTACGGACTTTCGTTCGGGGAACCCCTAATCCAACCGCAACCAGAGGTATTCGGTTGGCTGTCCAGGACGGCGGTTGCAACGGATATGAATATGATATCAAAGTTGCCGATGAACCTCGCCCGAACGACACAATTACGGATTTGGGCAGTCTTAAACTCTATATTGATCCTAATAGCGCCCCCTTATTAGATGGCATTGTTGTCGATTATATTGATGGTTTGCTGGAAAGCGGCTTCAAATTCAGCAATCCGAATGCAACAGGCACCTGCGGGTGTGGAAAATCTTTTCAGGTTGGCGATTGTAGCCCGGCGAGCGTTCCTTGTTCCTGAACTTTTTCATTTCAATAGGAGGACTAAACAATGACTACATACCAGGTTCACCTCATCAATAAAAAACGTAAAATCGATGTCGTCATTCCTGCGGAAGAGGATATGTATATTCTCGATGCCGCAGAAGAAAGTGGTTTAGAGTTGCCTTTCTCCTGTCGGGCAGGGGCTTGTTCAAGCTGTGTCGGAAAATTAGTAGAAGGAGAGATTGATCAAGAAGACCAATCCTTCCTCGATGAGCAGCAAATTGAGAAAGGGTTTGTTCTCTTATGTGCAGCCTATGCTCGTTCTGACTGCACAATTAAATCCCATATGGAAGCTTATCTGGTTTGATTTTTTGGACCTTTGTTGGGTCAGCAGATTATAGGATGTTTGCAAGCTTTACGGTATGTGGTGCATCACTGGCATCTATGCAGGTTGGTGAAGTGGTGTCGTTGCTGAAATTAGCAATATTGACCCTGACCTGACGAAAAAATTGCACCAGAGGGGATTAACACGAGGATCTCTCATCCCCTTAGAGCAGCGCTTTTCAGAATATGTTGTTCGTACCTGCAAAGCCCAGGTTGGACTGACTAAGTCTATGCTGAAGGCAATTTATATTCGTGTCAGCACTGGATAAGCCCAACCAGATTCCTCAACATAAAACCTGATTAGGGAGGATTTTTGG
>JBCDHF010000144.1:0-10597 GCA_038750375.1 Cyanobacteria bacterium P01_H01_bin.15 | reverse complement strand
CCAGGCGTCAAACACATCGTTCATATAGCTGCCTCGACAGCTCCTACTAATGAAGTCGAGCACTGCGGCTGGCATCACATTATCTAATCATATATCGAACAACAAGGCTTTAGTTTTGTGCATTTGCGCCCGGAAGCCTTTATGCAAAATATCACGGGTCCCGGTTACCGCTGGCTAGAGGGTCAGACCATTCGTCATTATCTAGGCGATGCTCGCTGGAGCTGGATTGACTCTAACGATCTCGCCTTAGTCGCGGCCCATGCGTTGCGCGAACCCCATAAATTTTCGGGACAAACAATTCCCTTGGGTTATGACGCCAAATCTTTTGCTGAGGTAGCCGAAATTTTGAGCCGAGCGACTGGACAGACAATTGTCGCTGAAGCTCTCCCCCCGGAAGAGTTTTTGCAGAGTGCGTTAGCTAGCGGCGCAGATCCCGCCTACATGAACTCTGTGTACACCCAATTTAAGCTCAACGGTGAAGGTGCAATTCCCCAGGCCGACGCAATTTTCGACAATTTTGAGCACATAACCGGGCGCCAACCTACAACTTGGCCGGTATTTGCAGAGCGATTTCAGCAGGCACAACGGCAAATTACGCCGTAGCGAAAATCTGAAGTCAAAAATCTGTCTGTAATTTGAGTGTGGGTCTTTTCTCGATGTAGATAGCTCTAAATTCTCAAATAAAATCTTTTCGAAACATGATAAGGATTATGTATTGTACTGGAGTATGGCAACGCTTTTAGCGGTTCAAATTTACCAGGCTTCAGTAAAGTAATATAAAAGTCAATCTCCTTTTCGAGTCTTTATGATCTTTCGAAAAACGTCCCATCCTCTGAGGGCATACATCCGTGAAGATGAGACGGATGGACGGCATGCGACTTGGCTAGAACTATTTTTTGATCTAGTCTTTGTCCTTGCGATTTCCCAGTTATCTCATCTACTCCAAAGTAATCTCAGTTGGGTCGGTATTGTAGAGTTCGTCGCGCTTTTTGTGCCAGTGTGGTGGTTATGGATTGACTTCAGCTACTACGCTGATCAATTTGATGTTGATCGGGGTCCCTACCGTTTGGTGATGCTGGGAGTCATGTTTGGGTTGGTGGTGCTATCTCTCACGATTCATGACGCTCTCCATGGGGGGTCCGCCAGTTTTGCCGCAGTCTATGCCTCACTGCGCCTAGTGATTATAGGTCTGTATGTTCAGGCCTGGCGTTTCGTTCCTCAATCTAGGGAGTTAACCCAACGATACACTCTGAGTTTTGCGATCGCATTTTGCTTTTGGGTCTTGTCGATAGCAGTCCCGGAGCCGATGCGCTATGGATTTTGGGTAATTGCGCTCTTGATTGAAATCAGTAATGGACCGATCACTTATTTGACAATCCGCAACGTGCCGACCCAGGAATCCCATATGGATGAGCGATTTGGGCTATTTGTAATTATTGTGTTGGGGGAAGCCATTATCGCAGTGGCGAATGGTGTTGCTGAAACCAATTGGCAATGGCAAAGCGTTCTTATTGGAGCTGCGGGATTTTTAGCGGCGGTCGGTCTGTGGTGGATGTATTTTGAGCGAGCCAACGAGTCAACGATTAATTGGGCTCTCCGCAGCGGTCGATGGGCTTTATTCAGATCTTACATTTATGGCTATAGTCATTTATTTGTTTTTATTGGCATCGTCGCGACGGGGGTAGGCGTTCAATCTTGCATTGAAGCAGCGGGGGATAGCGCTTTAGCGGCGCCGCCTCGGGCAGTACTCTGCGGTGGAATCGCGATTTTTCTGCTGGGTGTAACGGCACTGCAATGGGCTGCCCCTGGTGATTTCCCCAAGCGAGTGGTAGCAGTTCGATGTCTGCTCGCCGGAATTTCCTTATGCTTTATCCCACTGGGTGTCAGCTTCCCTCCCTTGGGGATTGTTGCAACATTGAGCGTTCTTCTGGTGACGCTGAACGCAATGGACGGAATTCCTTTGAGCCAAGCCTAGTGCTTGATAGATAGATTGGCGTTACAGTTTTGGAGCAAATATAGCTTTCGCCAGATCGCTTAGGACACTTCTGATTTTGAGTTACTTAATTCTAGAGCGTTCTGGCACGCAGCCGCCCCCTTACGAAGGTGTCGGCTGCTATATAACCATGCCCACATATCTTCTTGTCGGCGCAAGCCGGGGGATTGGCGGCTCGACTGCTCAATATTTAGCCTCCAAAGGAGCGGAAGTCTTAGGCGTTTCGCGCACACCGGCAACTGCTGGCACCTGGATTGAGGCGGATATTGCAACCGATCAGGGAGTCGAGCGTGTTGTGGAAGCAGTTGGTGAGCGCACTCTAGACGGACTACTATTTCTTGGTGGAACTTGGGAAAAAGGAGCTTTTACAAAAGCCTATAATTTTGTCTCTAGTCCTAAAGACGAGGTGCGATCGCTTATCTCTGTCAACCTTGTTGCCCCGATCCTGCTGGCACGAGCACTTGTTCAGAATTTGGCAAAAGCGAAGAACCCCAGAATTATCTTGAATGGCTCGCTCTCCGGGCTTCCCAATGCTGCGTCGCCCGAAGTCGCCAACACCGCTACTAAGTTTGGCTTGCAGGGTGTTGTACAGTCGTTGAATATTTCTCTACGTGCTTACGGCATTGGGACAACGGTTGTTAACCCCGGTAACGTGGCTACACCCGAAGTCATGGATGATATTGCCGCAGGACGTTTTGGGAAGCAAGTCCCTATCCCAATTGAAGATATATTGCAGACTTACGATTACATATTGAGCTTAAGCGCGAGCACCGTACCAGTTGAGATTAACTTAGCCCAAAAAAAGCCCAATTCGGATTAAAGCAAAATTATGAAACCAAACGATATCTGAGACTTGTGGGCAGATATCGCTTTCGCCAGGCCGCTTAGGACACTTCTGATTTTGAGTTGCCTATTTCTAAAGCGTTCTGGCATGTAGCCGCCCCCTTACGAAGGTGTCGGCTACTACACCATCAAACCCACGATTAACTCTAGAGTTTCTGAATACCGGGTATTTGCAGGACTTCCACCCGCAAAAACTCCAAAAAGCATCGCAGACGTTGGAGTTGGTAGCGCCAAGGTAAAGTAACGAGGTTGATCGTGAGTTTTGCGGCGCGCCATTGGGGCAGGACGTCAATCAATCGCTGCTGAGCTAAATCCTCTTCGATGAACCAGCGGGGTAAAACGGCTGCGCCCAAGCCACCCAATGCCGCTTTGTGTAAAGCCATGATGTTGTTCGTGTTCATTTGGACAACTGGAGTGACTAAGACTTGTTTGCCCCTGGTATTGAACAAAGGGATGCGATCACCTTCAAATGGTGTCAACACGACAAACGGAAGTTGCGATAAGGTTTGTGGCGCATCAATCACGGCATAGTTTGTCAGAAGCTGAGGTGAGGCAACAACCAGACGTTCGACTTCACCTAGGGGCTCCACCTTCAAGGAGTGGTCAGTGACCGGACCAATTTTCAGCCAGCAGTCACAACCCATTTCGGCAAAACGAAGCTCATCATCTTGCAAGTGCCAACCCAACACAATTTGCGGATACTGCTGCTGAAATTGTAGGACTCGATCAAGCAGTTGACTTTGCCCAAGGGCGATGGGGGCAACGACGCTAATTTTGCCACGGAGCAGAGTTTGGTCTGCGAGGTGTTTTTCTTCAAGTGCTTCCCAGCTATCTATCAATTGACGGGCATCGGCGAGCAATGCAGCACCCGCAGCAGTTAATGACAAACTGTGGGTTGTTCGGTGCATCAGTTGAGTTTGAAAGCGAGTTTCGAGTTCTGCTAACTGACGACTGGCCGAGGGCTGCGAAAGATTTAAATCTCTCGCGGCAGCGCTGATACTTCCTGCCTCTGCAATGCGCACAAAGGTTTGGAGGAGGGTTATGCGATCGAGGGATTTGCTCATACGCAAAATAAATAACAGCTATTTTTATTATTCGTCTACACAATATCAAATAAGCCTGCGATAGTGGATATGTGACAAGAAAAGCCAGTGACCTCCAACAAAGGAATTCAGAGCAAGGTTCCGGAGGGAGCTGGAATTGAGTTTTTTGAAATTAATTTTTGAAGTAGCTAGGTAACTAGTGTCATGGCCTCGTGCTTATTGCTCATCTGAGTCTCGAGCTTTTTGACCTACGGGACTGAAATAGAGCCAACAAAATAATCGTTAAACGTTTGGAGAAATCAAATGATCGAGACAACATCAGTATTTGAATTTGGAGGCGATTTGCCGATCAAACGTCTTGGTTACGGTGCAATGCGCCTAACGGGGCAGCCCGGTAACTTTGGGCCATACTCAAATTGGCAAGGGGGTATGCGTTTGCTACGCCATGCTGTTGATTTGGGAATTAATTTTATCGATACGGCAGAAGCCTATGGACCCGGATTTAATGAAGACATAATCGCCGAGGCGCTGCATCCTTATCGTGAAGACCTCGTGATTGCTACAAAGGGTGGGATTAACAAACCGGCTCCCAACCAAATTCAGGCGGATGCTAGTCCCGAAAGTTTGCGTCGTGGTGTTGAAAATAGTTTACGGCGGCTCAATCTGGAGCAGATTGATCTTTATCAGCTACATCGCCCTGATCCTAAAGTCCCTTTTGCCGAGTCGATTGGGGCTCTCGCCGAACTGCAACAGGCTGGCAAAATCCGTCACTTGGGAGTCTCCAATGTCAGCTTAGAGCAACTTCAAGAAGCTCAGTCGATCGCAACCATTGCGTCTGTGCAAAACCGCTACAGCTTGCTAGATCGTACCCACGCAAAGATGCTCAAGTACTGCACTGACAACAATATTGCGTTTATCGCTTATGGCCCTTTAGCCGCTCACCCGCTCAAAGCTGGTTCGCCGTTGATGGAGACATCCGGTGTACTCTATCAAATCGCGATCGCACATCAGGCGAGTCCCACTCAAATTGCGTTGGCTTGGTTGCTACAACAGGCTCCGAATCTCCTGCTTATTCCGGGGACAACGACGATCTCTCATCTTGAAGATAACTTCGCTAGTGCAACCATTACGCTTACGCCAACAGAATTGCTGCAATTAAATAATTTGGTGTGAAACCTCAATCTAAATTCGTCGCTAGACCCACGAATTGATGCATTAATCTTTAAAGAGATTGGCATAAAAGTCGTCCATGCCGTAGCGCTTATCTCGTGCGGCTTCTACTCGGTTCCAAATAGTTTCGTTTTCGCGATAGATCGCGAGTCCTTCTTCTGCCCACTTGGCTTCCATCTCGTCACCGCGTTCAATGATATCTATCGCATAATCGATCGCCTCCGGCAACAACACCAGCGCGATCGCCTGGAATGCGATTTGTTTGCTGGCGCTGTCGAAACTGTTTTCTGCAAAATCTCTCAAGGCGGCGAAGGCTTGAATCCGTCGAGAACTGCCCAAGGCGATCGCAGCCAAAGAAACAATGTCGTAATCCTTTGACTGCAAAAACTTTGCGATCAGCCTAACCGTTTCGTCAGATGCATCAGGATCAGGATTGGCAGGAGATAGGGCAAACATCGACGCAAAAATTTCTTCGAGTACCGCCGTATGTGTTTCGCCGCTTAATGCTCGGAGTCGCAGTAATGCTAGGGGCGCATCGCCAGCAAGATGGACTAGGGCCTTCGCTGCCCCAACTCTGGCTTCTGCCCTTGGGTCTGCCAAGAGTTCACCGATCTGTAGTAGTGCCTCTACGCAAGCATTTGCAGCCAGCGCGATAGCACAAGCGCCCCGCAAAGGACCAGCGGTATCCTCGCTGCCGCCATAGACTTTTTCGAACTGATGGTATTGGATGCCTTTGACGTATAAAGAACATTCGTAGGCTTTCAGGCTGCGTAGCGCCTCGATAATTTCGGTCTTACCAAAACAGCCGGGGTCTACGTCAGCGCCATTATGGGTCAACCGCTCAAAAGCTTTGCGCATTTCCGGCACGCCTTCTTGCCATTGCAGCAGCGCCGTTGCTTTCGCCGCGCGGGACACCACCACCCCATGTTTACTCATCAGCCCGCGCCTTAAAGTAAACTCATAGTCCGTTGCCGATGGGTTTTTGATTAATTGCGCCAGTTCTTGGAGCTGTTTTTCAAAGGTGTTGCGCTTTGCCATAGAACCTCGGATTATTTGACTAGCGGCAGTACCGTTAATTTTGCTTGCTCAATGCTTACGTCGCGTCGAATTTTGGAAATAGGCATTTTGTTACCGCTAACCCAACCACTCCCCAAAACAACACAAGTAGCATTGTATATAGCTCCCTCCTCGGAGGGAGTTGAGGGTGGGTTTCACTCCAACAACGCCAACGCCTCTTCATACGCCACGCGATAACAATACGGCGGACCATCACAATACGCAAAATCCCGCGCATGCTCGGCATGATGTCGAATGTCTGCCGGGTCGCTGGCTTGCTGAGCAAGAAATAGATGAATATCCGCACTCTGGAGCACGTACTCGCAGCGGGTGGAAAGGTCTAGGGCTTCCTGGGCAAGGCGCTGGGCTTCGGTGGGGTTGTTGGTGGCGGCGCGGAGGCGGGCAAGATCCAGAATGATACCGGCTTCATATTCGACGAGGTTGATGCGGCGACAGCGGGTGAGAGCTTCGGTGAGGTGGGTTTCGCTTTCGGTGAAGTTGTCGTTGACGCAGTGGGCAGCGCCGAGAAGCCAGTAAGCTTGGACAAAATCTCGTTCAACCGGATATCCAGTTCTTGCAGTTTCTTCAGCGAAGTCGAGGGTGCGTCGAGCGGAGGAGAGGGCAGTGGAAAGGCGATCGCGTTCATTAATATCTTGTCGGTGGTCTTCCCGAATCTGCAACAGGATTTTTTGCGTGTGGCAGGCTTGAACGAGACATTCACCTTGAGAATGATCATTTTGTTCCCAATAATAATCAGATTGTTGTAGTTCGCTATGCGCTGTTGCCCAATTGCCAAGATAAACGTTCAGTAGTCCTCGTTGATGGTGTGCGATCGCCTCACCGCGCTCATCACTCTTTTCTTGACACAGTACAACTCCACAGTTGAGGTTTCGCTCCGCTCTTTGGAGGCTGCCGACCACGATTTGATTTTTTACCAGATTACTCAGTGTGATCGCTAAATATTTTTCGTTCCCCGACTTATAGATATCTGCTGCGACTTGGCGGAGTGCGATCGCATTATGAGGTTGACCAGCTAATGCGTAAGAATTTCCCAGCTCGTTTACTGTCCAACCTTGGTCTTGTTTTGAAGAAAGACACGGTGGTTTACTTTCTCCATCTACAAATAATGGTTTGAGTAGTTCAGTGATAGTTCGATATGCACCCAGTTGAAAATAAAGTTGTGAAGCTAAGCGATCGTCGAACAATTTAATAGCCTGATCAAACTGTTTCGCCTGCAACAAATGATGATAGAACTCGATCGCAGGCGTCAAATCCTCCAACCGCTCAACCTTCACTGTCGCTGGCACTGACACCGCTTCAAAATAATTAGCCAAGCGCTGATGCTCTGCTGCTCGCTCCTTTTGCCCTAATCGGTCATAAGCATAACGCCGCACAATTGGATGCAAATCAAACCGGCTTGTGTTGAAATCTCGATATACCAATCCCCGCTCCAGCAGATCCTGCAACCCTTCTTCTAGCTGCGTTGCGCTCTCCGACACCAACTCCAAAATCTCAAACGTCACCGGACTTCGGAAACAAGCAATCCGACTCAACAACTGCCGCACTGCCGCGTCCAAATTCTCATATGCCCACTGCAACACATGATTCTGCCGTTGCACCAAATCTCCACTCACATCGATCCGCTGCGCTGCGCGAATATCGCCTGCCTGTCGTAAATCCTTGACAATGCCCCCTGCCAACAACCGCAAACTCAGCGGATGAAACCCATACCGTTCCCCTCCTGCCTCTAATTCTGCCCTGGTCCCCCGAATTCCATTCGCTTGGAAAAATGCAACGCCATCCGATGGGGACAAATTGCCCAAATTCCCTAACTTGCACCCGGCTAACAACGCTCCCGGAACCTCTACTGCCCGAGGCAATAACCGCGTCGTCATCAGCACTTTTCCCTGCAACGTTGACAAGGCCGACACAGCTTTTAGAAATGCATCTGCCAAAGGATTACAGCAATTCCGCCAGGACTTCTCCGCCTCCAACTCATCCAGCTCATCGCCCTGATAACAAGCACTCAGCCCACTATATGCCCGCAACTCCCGCTCAAACCCATCCAGCACTAACAAAATCTCCGGATTCCGCAAGCAATCCAGTAATCTTTCCACTTGGTCCTTCGGATTGGCAGCAATTCCAACCCCGAGATAATTCAAGGTCGAAACCACAAACGCCTGAAAACTAGCATCCTGCTCATAAAAGCTCCACCAAACTACCCGCGGCCAGCGACTCTCCTCAACCGCATGATTCAACCAATACCAAGTCAGCGCACTTTTCCCGAAACCCCCAAGCGCCCGCAAAATATACAGCGGCTGCTCCGAGCCAGAATTTAACCACGCAGTCAACTCCCGCTGTTCCTGTTCCCGGCCAGTAAAATTCGACGGCATTGGATAAGGGTGTTTCAAATGCCACTTAGTAGGCGTCTCCGGTTCTGGGGTCTCTGGCTCACTAGACTTTCCCAACGCAGTCAATAGCTTGCGCCATTCAATATCCTCATCCTCCGGCTCCGCGAAATTCAAAGAGTTGATCGCTTTGATCCGGAGCGGTAGTTCGCACTTTTCTTTCAGCAGAGGTAGCAGCCGAAAATCCTGATTTGACGGGTCCAGGGTTGACACCAAAATATTCTCAAACGCTGTCCAGCGACTTTCCAGATATGCAGGAGACAAAACCAGCAGAGTTTTCTTACTTTTGAGTATCGCCTCCTCAATACACTTGACCGTCGGCATCCCCACCGGAAAATCGCGGTAATCAATGCACGCCTTAACTCCCTTACTCTCCAACGGTCCCAATAAGGCTTGCTTCACCCAAGCGCGATCACTGGACCGATAGGAAATAAAAACGTCGTATTCAAACGTTTGATCTGCGTCTGTCATTCCCGAACCTGAATAGTGCCAGCGTGCTTCTTGAGCAAAGAACCCAGAATAAGACGTATCCTAAGCATCCCGGCGAAAGCAATCCTGACACGATTGTAGTGGACCACAACCAACGAGGGCGAGACAAATTTCGCAAACATACAGACTGTTTTCAGGCACCGTTAAGCTCAGCGAGGTGTACTGCGAATAGACGAATCCAATCCGCTGGATAGACCTATGCTCTTAGACAATTTCCGCACAACCTCCTTGATTGTCTTCGCCGGTTTAACATTAGCAACCGGTTGCGCCATCAACACCCCCGAGAGCCCAACCACTACAACCGAAAGTCAGGTCAGCACAAACTCTGCCCCAGAGCCTATCGTTGAAGAAAATACGACCGCTGCTGCCACTACAATTCGTTATTTCTCGGATGAAAACGGTCTCGCCATTCACGGCACCGACCCCGTCGCCTACTTCACCGAAAGCCGTCCCGTCGCAGGAAAACCCGAATTCACCCACACCTGGAGCGGAAGCACCTGGCGCTTTGCCACCGCCGAAAACCGCGATCGCTTTGCCGCCAACCCCGAACAATACGCCCCTCAATATGGCGGCTTCTGTGCCTGGGCAGTGAGTCAAGGCTATACCGCCTCAATTGATCCGAATGCTTGGAAAATTGTTGACGGTAAACTTTACCTCAACTTTAGTCCGGGTGTTCAACGCCGTTGGGAAAGAAACATTCCGAACAACATCCAAAAAGCAGACGCCAATTGGCCGGACCTAGCGACAACTACAGGGGAAACTTAAACGAACTAAACCACTGCAAACAAAACTGGCGTGAGTTGACGGGTACTTAAACATCTTTTTGATCCATCACTGTTGCCGCTAAACTCGCCAACCGAGTGTAGTCATAATTCTGCGCCAAGTTTTGCAAATACTTTTCGACATTCTCGGCTTCCTCCGGCATCATGGCTAGCAAAGACTGTACCTGCCGACTCTTTAGCCGTGAAGCGGCTTCTTGCAAGTCCTGTAACCAAGCCTGATCCATCAAAGCCAGCGTCTGGGTAATCGTCTCAATCCCCAACACAGCACCATTCGATAAGTCTTTATGTTTTGACTCCTGCAATGACAGAGATTCACTCAGCGCCGCTTCTTCAGGGCAAGCCAAGTCCAGGGAGACGGTAAACGTGGCCCCCTGCCCGAGCGTACTTGATACCTCAATATGACCCTTCATCAACTCCACAAAATGTTTACTAATCGACAACCCCAACCCCGTCCCCGAATTAGCATGCAGTCCACTCTGGGTTTGCTCAAACGGGACAAATAATTTTGATAGTTCTTCTGAAGCTATGCCAACGCCGGTATCAATGACCTCAAACCGCATAGAGACAATCTGTTGATGAGGCAGGAGTTCCCCGGAAATGTTGAGGAGAATAGATCCTTCCGGCGTGAATTTGATGGCGTTTGCTAAGAGATTAATCAGAACCTGGGCGATCTTTTGTTCATCGCCAACCAGGGTAAGAGGCGTTTCCGGTGCAATTTCGATGGCGAACCGAAGGTCTTTTTGCTCAATTTTTTGCTGAAATAAAGTCTGTAAAGTCTGGCTTAAATGTAAGAGTTCAAACGAGGTTTCTCTG
>JBCDHF010000143.1:0-10657 GCA_038750375.1 Cyanobacteria bacterium P01_H01_bin.15 | reverse complement strand
TTGGAAGTTCATCTGTCTGCGATCAGAAGCAATGAGGTCTGAACACATATCAGCTCAACACGTTAGGTCGCATCGGTCGAAGTGGCTTCTAAGGTAGTCGCAGGTTCGGGATTTTTTCCGGTGCGATCACGCCAAGCAGAAAGCAAAGTGCTGGCGAGAAAAATACTAGAGTAGGCTCCCAACAGAAAACCAAGGATCAACGCTAAAGCAAAAAATTTAAGGGTATCACCGCCAAACAGAAATATCCCAATCAACGGGAGAACGGTAGTGAGCGTGGTATTAATTGAGCGAGTAAGGGTTTGATTAACCGCGCGATCGACAATTTCAGAGGTTGACTCGCTACCGTCTGCGGACTCCAAAGTTTCCCGGATCCGATCGTAGATGACAACTGTGTCATTAACGGAGAAACCAACGATGGTGAGCAGCGCCACCAGAAATAAACTATCCACCTCGACTCCGACGACCAAGCCTAGCAAGGCAAAAAAGCCCGCGACGATGGTAGCGTCATGGAGCAGCGCCAGGATGGCAAACAGCGCATAGTCAAATTTAAATCTAAAACTCAGATAGGCGACAATCCCAAAAAACGACGCCAGCAGAGCCAAAATGCCTGCCACAAAAAGTTCTCGGCCAATGGTCGGACCCACTGAATCAATTTGTGTCTGAGCAGAATCAAACGGACCCACCGCTTCACTCAAAGCCGTCTGCAAGGTTTCCCGTTGATCGACATTTAAGTTAGGAGTCCTAACTGACAAGGTCTGTCCATCGCCTCCAATAATCTGCAGTGCACTATTGGCATAGCCTTGCTCGGTCAAAATTTCTCGGACTTGATCCAGATCTAACGGCTCAGCGCAATTTTCGATCACACAATCGCGAGCTAACTGCAGCCGCGTCCCGCCCACAAAATCCAAACCCGGCCGGAGAGGGGCATTCAGTTGCAGGATGGAGACACCCATCAAGACCAGACTGCCGATAAAGGCTAATCCGGAGACAGTCCACCACAATTTCCGCTGTTTGGTAACGCTAAATGCCATGACAAGTTCTTAGGTGGACGATGAAGTTGAAGTCAGATTGGGACAAAAGAGTTCGGGTTTTTGGCGAATGCTGTTGAAGTTAAGCACCGTAAAGAGCAGCAAGGTTCTGCTACAGGTCAGCGCCGTAAACATACTGACCAATACCCCAATGGCGAGGGTTAACGCAAATCCTTTTACCAGACCAGACCCAAGCCAAAAGAGTGCGGCACAGGCAATTAGGGTGGTGATGTTGCTGTCGAGAATACTGGAAAATGCGCGATAAAAGCCAGATTCAACGGAGCGATACAAGCTTTTACCTGACCGCAGTTCTTCCCTTGTGCGCTCAAAAATCAACACGTTGGCATCTACCGCCATCCCGATACTCAAAATAAAGCCCGCGATACCTGGAAGCGTTAACGTGACCCCCACGAGCGCATAACAAGCCAGCGTCAAGATAGCATAGATAATCAGGGCAATATCGGCAATCATGCCCGGTAACCGGTAGTAAACCGCGACAAAAATGAGGACCAACACAAGTCCGGCGATCGCAGCATAAATACTACGACGAATACTGTTTTGTCCTAAAGTTGCGCCGACCGTCCGGTTTTCGACAATTTCGACCGGGAAGGGCAGCGAACCACCACGAATCTGAACCGCCAGATCATCAGCGCGTTCAAGATCAAACCCACCCGAAATCACGGCTTGTCCACCGACAATCCCGGTCGAGGCATACTGAGCGCTAACGCTTGCGGCACTAATAATAGTGTCGTCGAGGAAAATGCCTAAGCGACGACCGGTACCGGCAATATTTTTGGTCGCTTCCGCAAAGAGTTCCCCCCCTGTGCGATCAAATCGGAGTGCCACCTCCCAATCGAGACCGGCCTGAAGGGGTTGTGGTCTGGCATCTTCGACTTCAGTTCCCGTTAAGCCCGTACCTTCGGTTAAATCGAGCAAGATCTGATTTTTTTCTTGGAGCTGATCAACAATTTCCTGCACATCCTCCGGCGCAGCATCACCGCTCAGACGAATTTGCTCTAGGATCGCCCGTAATTGCAGCTGCTCCTGATACTCAACATCAAAAATACCTTCCGTTCCTTGTTTTTGAATCCGAAATTCTAGTTGAGCAGTACCGCCGAGGACTCGCTCCGCTTGCTCAGGATCGGTGACGCCGGAAAGCTGGACTAAGACTTTGTTACTGCCAGCCGTTTGAATTTGTGGTTCAGCGACCCCGAGGGCATCCACCCGATTTTGGATGACCCGCTTAACGGCATCCAGATCTTGGGTGCTAACTGATTGCGTCTCGTCCACCGGATTCACGGCAATGGTGAGCTGTGCACCACCGCGTAAATCCAAGCCGAGCTGCAATGGTACAAATCGTAAAAGCGCGATCGCACCTAGCAGCAGCGACAAAATCAAGAACAACAGCAAGGATTGGCGTTGCATAGGGGCTACCGATTAAATACTGAGCAAAAAATTTAGACTTGGAGCGCCATCATTTTTTCCACGGCTTCCACAATGTCATTGGGCTGAACGATAGTTAACCGCTCTAACTGGCCATTGTAGGGAGTCGGAATATCTTGAGAGGCTAATCGAAGTACCGGCGCATCTAGTTCATCAAAGAGCTGATCGTTAATGCGAGCAGACAGTTCCGCCCCAATGCCGCCTGTACGCATACATTCCTCGACGATAATGACGCGGTGGGTCTTACGAATGGATATGCCGATGGTTTCCATGTCTAGAGGCTTGAGGGAAATCAAATCAATGATTTCCGGGTCAAAGCCTTGGGCTTCTAATTTTTTCAGTGCTTGAGTACAGTGGTGACGCATGCGAGAGTAGGTCAGAATGGTCACATCTTTACCGGAACGGACAATTTCAGCCTTATCAAGCGGCACAATGTATTCGTGATCAGGCAGATTCTCTTTGAGGTTGTAGAGCAAGACGTGCTCAAAAAATAACACCGGATTATCGTCTCGAATCGCGGCTTTGATAAGTCCCTTAGCGTTATAGGGTGTTGAGCAAGCGACCATCTTGATACCAGGGACACCCTGGAAATAAGCTTCCAAACGCTGAGAGTGTTCGGCACCGAGCTGACGACCGACGCCCCCCGGACCCCGAATGACGAGCGGAATTTTGAAGTTGCCGCCGGAAGTGTAGCGCAGCATCCCGGCATTGTTAGCAATTTGGTTAAACGCCAACAGCAAAAACCCCATGTTCATGCCTTCGATGATGGGGCGGAGACCGGTCATGGCGGCACCAACGGCCATCCCGGTAAAGCTATTTTCAGCGATGGGCGTATCCAGTACGCGCAGCTCGCCATATTTATCGTAAAGACCTTTTGTGACCTTATAGGAACCGCCGTAATGGCCAACGTCTTCACCCAGTACCATCACTGTATCGTCTCGGCCCATTTCTTCGTCGATGCCCTCTCTCAAGGCGTTGAACAAAAGGGTTTCAGCCATACCGTCTCCTTATGCAGCAAATGTCATCCTACCATTGGTTGTGGCATTATCTTCTTTTAACATTTTCCGATTTTCGGTCTGTATTCAATATGTCTAGCCGAACCCTAAATCTCAGTGATTCTGTTTATGAGTATCTCCAGACGGTCTCTTTGAGGGAGCCGCCGGTTTTAGCTGCGTTGCGGGCAAAAACAGCGGAGCATCCCATGGGAAAAATGCAAATTTGCCCGGTACAAGGGCAGTTTATGGGGTTTCTGATTCAACTGATGGGAGCGAACAAGGCTTTAGAGATTGGGGTGTTTACGGGCTATAGTTCTCTGGTCGTAGCGTTGGCGCTTCCTGCGGACGGTAAGATTATCGCCTGCGACAACCGCGAGGAGTTTACTGCCGTGGCGAAACCATTTTGGGAAGAGGCGGGGGTTAGGGACAAGATCGATTTACGCATTGCGCCCGCGTTGGACACCTTACAAGAGTTGATAGCAGCAGGGCAGGCGGGGACGTTTGATTTTGCGTTTATTGATGCGGATAAAAGTAATTACGACAATTATTATGAGCGCTGTTTGGAGCTGGTTCGAGCGGGCGGTGTGATCTTGGTTGACAATATATTGTGGTACGGGCGGGTGGCTGATTTAGAGGCCCAGGATAACCGGACGCAGAGAATTCGTGATTTGAATGCAAAAATCCACGCAGATCCGCGAGTTGATTTGAGTTTGTTACCGATTGGGGACGGTTTAACTTTAGCGAGAAAACGTTAACACAACCTGATGCCTGTTAAGTTAGAGCATCGGCGTATTGATGTAGATAAAATAATTTAGAAAAGATTTGAAAAGCCTGAAACAAGCATGACTTAATATAAGTTTCCGGAAGATTGAAAAGCACAAAGTGAGTCGGGACACACTACATAACGAATCCCTCAAACAATCTAACCATGCTAAATATATCTCCGTTAATCTATGCGAAAATCACTACAAACCATCCACAAAAATCGTCGATCTAAGCCCCTTGCAGTGCTGAGTGTGGGGCAACAAGCGTAACCAAGCGAGGATAACCTACAAGCTGTTCAGCTCGTCAACGCGATGTCTGCGCGGATGTGGTCACTAGAGTGAGGGAAAAATGCTTTGCTGGACAGATATTATTGAGCACTTTCATCGGCTAGATCCCAAAAATCAAAAATGCCAGTTGAGCCTCACTTAAAATTTGGTCATCTTCGATCGCATTAAAGTTAGCATTGAAATCATTTATCACCCCAGATATAGTAGTCACCACCTTCGTAGGGAGAGGGCTTCTCGCCGGAACGCACTAGAATTAGGCAACTCAACATCAAAAGTGTCCTAAGCGATATGTCACTGACTCAACTGGCCGTAGAAGTAATGAGTTCAGAGGACAAAAACAGTGACGAGGAATGCAGATATAACCGCCTACTTAGAGCAAGTATATCTGCATCATTGCCTGATGTTGAATAATTAATCTGCATGAAGAGCCGGTGACTCTTTTCGAAATTGCTGCGGGATTTCAGGAGGGGGGATTTATCAGTGACAGTAAGGTTTTCAGTTCACTCATCTTCATAACACTGGACCTGACAACAGAAAAATATTTGCAAGCTTAAATGTGAGTTCTGACGTGGCAAAATGGGGAAACTGAGTCGGAGGTCGCCAAATTGTTCAATGCCAAGATTATATCTAAGAATCTCTATGGGCTGTTCTTGATCGCAATCTTTATCATCTCAATGATCGTTCTGAGCGCCTCTATCCTCATGGGGGACTCTCCGGACTTAATTGTAAGTGACGGCAATGGATACTACGCCTGGGTTCGCTCTGCGTTTATTGACGGCGATTTAGATTTCGCTAACGACCTGCAACTCCTCTATGCCCCCGAGCCGACGCCCCAGGACATGCTCAATAACCTGACGCCCAAAGGTTTGATTGCCAACAAATACCCCATTGGGTTAGCGATTATCGAAATACCGGGTTTCTGGTTCGGACACGTCCTCGCCAAGCTAACTCCTTACCCTGCCGATGGTGTGAGTTTCCCCTATCAACTATCCGTCACCCTATCTCTGATTATATTAGTCTTATTCAGCCAATACTTGTTCTTTCTAACCCTGCAAAAAAATGGTGTCAATCATTGGATCAACATATTAGTAAGTAGTCTATCTTTGGTCGCCACCAACCTGATTCACTATGCTGCCAAAGAGCCTGCCATGGCTCATGCTACGGGTGTCGCCTTGATTAATCTATTAATCTTCTACGCCTACGGCTCTAACTGGGGCAGCCGATTTGGCTGGGGATATCGGTTGCTAATTGGCATGACAACCGGACTTCTGGTGATCCTCTGCCTGTCTAATGTGGTTCTTTTTCCCTTTATCGTATGGATATTTAGAGATGAGTTAAAAAGCGCCTGGAAAGTTGTGGCAACAGGAATGGGATTTAGTCTAATGCTCGGTCTACATTTTTTGTCTCTATATCTATTATGGGGCAAATTCATCATTAATCCCTATCAAGGTGAGAGTTTTAAAAATGGGACCGCAGGTTTATGGGAAATCCTGCTCGGAAATGGATATGGAGTCTTCCTATATCACCCCTGGTACTTGGCATTGGTTGTTACCAATATTGTTGGCTGGTTTTTACTGCGAGAAACAAGAGGGTTATTAACGAGTATTCTTTTTTCCACAGTGAGCCTCTGGCTGATTAACGGGCTTTGGGGCTTCACCGGAGACTCATTTGGCAGCCGCCCATTTATCGAGTTACTCCCACTTCTGTCCTTGGGAGCTGCCACCACCTTGGAGCAGTGCGCTTCATTACGATCACAAGCTCTGCAAATCTTCTTACTAGGCCAGGCGATCTTTCTCGCAGGACTCAACTTCTATATCTGGGGCGGATATCTTCTGCAACGATACTCCCACTCTGGGGAGCGAACTCTAGCTCAGGTCTATTTCTGGATACTGCCGAACTAAATCCTGCTATTTACATGAAGCGGATATCTCCATTTTTTGCCAGTCGCCTCGCTCCTTTACCGCCGCTCAATTGTTACCCAGTATTTTTAACGTTGCTTAATTCGCAGATTATGAGAAGAACAATGTAGTGTTTCAACTCATTGCACCTCAGTCAATACCTCTTCAAAGTCAAAATCAGGCGCAGCTAACACGATCAAAGTCGTCGGCAAATCCTCAATCATAGTTTGCAAGCGCTCATAATACTCCGCAAAATCAGCGCCACAATCCTCCGCCGGTTCCGCCATCCCCAAAAAGATCATGTCCGCCTTTCGAGATTCCGCATGTAAGATTTTTGTGAATTTGCGATCTTTCGCCTCTAAAAACTCGTCCCGTCGCATCAATCCGTAACTTAGACATATAAGACTTTAGATTTTCCTCCGCAGCTGGAATCGCGGCCGCATTCGGCACCACCAACTTGACCCGGATCTCCATACCCCGCCAACCCGGGGTATTTTTGAGCAGATAAGCCAAGATCAACATCAAGCTTCCGTTAGCTTGCCGACCGCCCCACCACACATCAATCCGCCGACGCGCGCCAAATCCGCGATTACTCTCGTGCAAAATCAACACGCTACGCTTAGCTGCATGGAAATCCGATAAGGCCTGACAATAAGACTCACGGCGTTCGGGTTTACTGTTATCCCCCAGCAAAATTGTGTTGGGAATCAACGGACCCAAGCCATAACTTTCCACCAAACGCCGCGCCCCAATAAATGGATCAGCCGCCGTCACCAAGCGCACTAATGCCTGCACGCCACGCCGTTCGAGATACCCACGGACACGCTTTTCCAACACTTGCTGCTGCGAAACATTCCGCGACCCTTCTGGCAACACACTCGAAACGGTAATTAACCCGCGATTATGCGTTAAAGCATCTGCCAACTCCACCAAAGACCACCGACGAGAAGGAGTTCCAGACAACACCAAAATATGAGGTCGCCAATTCTTGGTATCGTCCGCATGGTCTAACTGATACAAACCCTGCCGCAACAACGCTAACCACAGACCCCGACGCACATCCCCCCAAGTGACCTGTAACTCACGACCCTGGAGCCAAAAATAAATTACGGATACGATCACCGCTGCGATCGCAGTTGCACGGGCATCGATTAGCACCATCACCCCAAAACAGCCGATGGCACCAAATAACGAAACAAACCAAGGCACTTTGAAACTTGGACGGAAAGACGGACTTTGCAAAAAACCTTCAATACCGGCTGAGACGTTCAAGACCAAATAAGTGGTCAAGAAAAACATAGTCAACACCGGGGCAATCACATTGAGATCGCCCAAACACACGGCTGCGATCGCAACGCCAAGAGTTAGCAGGGTACCGTTGCGGGGCTCATCGTTATGACCACTACCTGTCCCTAAAAAACTGAACATGCGCGGTAACACGCCGTCTCGCACGAGCGCCTGCAAAACACGAGGTGCGCCCATGATTGAACCGATGGCACTGCTGAGGGTTGCGCCCCAAACGCCGAGTAAAATAGCTGGACCCCACACGGCAATCCGCTGCATGATCAACGGTTCCGCAATCAAGCTCGCCGGGTCAGCTCGCATCGCCAAAAAGATTGGCAGCACCATATAAATGAGATAGCCAGTCCCCACTGCGGCCAGCGTCCCCATCGGAATGGACCGGGTCGGATCTCGTAAATCCCCGGACAAATTCACGCCAGACATAATGCCAGTTACCGCTGGGAAAAAGACGGCAAATACGCGCCAAAAGGATTCTTTCTGCGGAATCTCAGTGGCGACAGCAGGATCGGATACGACCGGGTGACCGAGAAATAACGAAATCAACGACAGTGCGATCGCAGACATGATCAAATACTGCGCTTTAATCGCAACATCAGCAGACGTTAGCGCCAGAATTGCGACCAAAATAGTCACTGCCAAGGCGACGTAAAGCTGATTAAGTAGCGGAAACACTTCCACCACACTTTCGGCAAATCCAAGGGTGTAAAGTGCAACTGAAAGCGCCTGGGCAAAATACAATGACAGCCCAACCGCGCCCCCCGTTTCTAATCCCAAAGAGCGGCTGATCATGTAGTAAGCACCGCCGGTACGCACCACTCGATCCGTCGCGATCGCACAGACGGACAAGGCAGTGATAAAAGTAATCGCGGTTGAAAGGGTAACGATGATGAGAGTGTTAACCAGACCGACATTGCCCACAATCCAGCCGAAGCGCAGATACATGATCACGCCGAGGATGGTTAGCAAGGAAGGCGTATAAACTCCGCCAAAGGTCCCCAGACCCGTGCTGCCCGCTGGAACAACCGGTTCAACGGATTTTGTCGCTGAATTATCGGAAGGTGATTTCACTAAGCGATCCGCTATGGGCTCTAATCGTCGCTCTTGACTGTAACAGTTCGTACCAAAGTTCGGGGCCACTGCCGACAGCGCTAAGAGGCGTCTTTGAGACCAAATTCCGCCAACGCCGGTAGAAAATTTCGGTTTTCGTGGCCCGGACGACTGAGTTTGAGCAGAGCAAATCGCTGGAGCGGGGTAAGGCTTGCCCATTGCGCCAAACTGACGATTTGGTCGTATTCCGCCGCTTGAGTGAACGTCATCCGGAATTTGCCCAATCTGAAGCCAGGGCGGAGCAGGGTCGATCGTCAGATCTTTCGCCGGAGCTCCCGTTTTTTCAGCGACTAACACCTGCAGCGCCGTTCGATACTGCTCAATATCTACTTTGCGATCACAAGGAAGCTGCACAAATCGGTCTCGTTCAGCCTCAGAGAAACTGTGCCAATGAGCCAGCTTGAGTTTGACCCCGCAGGTATCTAGCTTGTAGCGAACTGCCATGGGGATACAGCGGAGGGACTCTACAAAATCAGCTTCAAACTCGAAAAATTGGGTCATGGTTGCCTTGCTCGCACCGTCATCAGCCAATCTTAGGCTAAATCAAGATTATCCGTCTCTCGCCAAATCCGGTCCGCCACACGACACACCTCCACCATAACCATAACGTCATGAACTCGGACGATATCAGCTCCATTTGCGATCGCCGCACAACAGGCCGCTGCGGTGCCCCAGAGACGATCTTTTGGGTCGGGACGATTCAGAATCTTACCGATAAAGCTTTTGCGAGAGGGTCCCACTAAGATAGGCAGCCCCAGCGCTTGGAACCGACGATTTTGCCGCAGCAGCTCAATATTTTGGGCAGCCGTCTTCGCAAACCCAATCCCGGGATCAATAATCACCTGCTCTCGGGTTAAGCCATGCTCCAACGAAGCATTCAGCCGCTGTTCAAAAAATTCAAGCAGCTCAGCAATCAAATCCTCATATTGGGTCAACGACTGCATCGTCTGTGGCGTTCCGCGCAGATGCATCAATACAATCGGCGTCTGCAGTTTCCCTGCAGTCGGCAGCATCTCGGGGTCATAGGTGGCACCTGATACATCGTTGATCAAATCAGCGCCCGCTGCGATCGCAGATCTGGCAACCTCAGCTCGGGTGGTATCAATCGAAATCGGGACAGACGTTCGATCACGAATGGCTTTAATCAACGGGATAGTCCGCGCCAGCTCAGTTTCCAAATCAATAATTTCTGCACCCGGGCGTGTGGATTGACCGCCAACATCAACAATATCGACCCCTGCCGCCACCATCGCATCCACCTGAGCCATTGCCCCGGATAACGTATTAAATTCTCCGCCATCGGAAAAGCTATCCGGCGTAACGTTCAGAATCCCCATCACATAGGTTCGCTGTCCCCACTCAAATTTGCGATCACGCAAAATCAAGCTCGAAGAGAACGTTGACACTGAGCTCACTAAGTCATCCATTCAGTGCTACCAGAGAAACCACGCGGCTTAGTTTAGAGCCAATTCACTCGGTCCCACCACCGACAGCGTCGGATTTTGCAAATAATGGGTCGCTACCTGCTCAATTTCGCCCAAAGTAATATCTGCGATCGCAGACTGAAACGTTTGGTCATAGTCGATGCCCAAGCCCAAAATTTCATACCAGCCATACACCTGGGCAATTTCGCTATTGGTTTGCTTGCCGAGAGCGTACTGCCCCAATAGCTTGCTTTTAGCGCCATCCAGCTCTTCAATGTTGAGTTGACCCGCCACCAAGCGCTCTACCTCTTGCCGAAGCCCTGCGATGGCAACAGGCACATTCACAGGCGCAGTCCCCATGTAGGTCACAAAATAGGATTCATCTAAGCGAGTGGGGTAAAAAGCAGA
>JBCDHF010000142.1:0-10675 GCA_038750375.1 Cyanobacteria bacterium P01_H01_bin.15 | reverse complement strand
GCTCATCCCGCGGAAATTCAAGTTTGACATTTTGGCGTTCCGAAGGGGCATAGTCGCGAGCAAACGAGTCCTTCAAGCCGTCAACCAGGCTAAATTTGGGTTCCCAACCCAAGTCAATTCGCGCCTGAGAAACATCCGCCAAAAAGTGTTGTAAACGAATCGGAAACGCTTTCTGCTTACCAAAATCAAACGCCTTAGGATTGTAGAAAACCAGCTTCAACTGATCGGGATTAACATTTGCTGCGATCGCGCAAGCCTGGGCCAAGCCACGAAACGTGACAAACCGTTCGCCCGAAATATTGTAAATTTTGCCGTGGGTAATCGAATTTCCTGCGATCGCAACCATCGCTTCTGCCAAATCTTGGACATGGCCGAGTTGGGTAATGTGCAAACCATTCCCAGGGATTGGCAGCGGTCGATTACGCACAATGCGATCAAAGAACCAGGCTTCTAGGGGATTGTAATTTTGGGGTCCGTAGATATAGACCGGGCGGACAGAAGTCCAGGGCACCCCGGCTTTTGCCAGGTAATCTTCTGTGTGGAATTTGCCCTTATGGCGGCTGTTCGGATCTATCGGGTCACCCTCACGATGGGGCGGCTGCTCTGTTTTTTGATAAACGCCTGCGGAACTCACATACACAAAATGTTGTAGGCTATCGCCCAAAATTTCGATCAGGGGTTGAGTATCACTCAGTTCACGCCCGTTGTTATCAAAAACAATGTCGAACGTTTCTCCACTAAGTTGAGCTCTGAGTCCATCGATATCTTTGCGATCGCCTTTGATGAGATTCACACCCTCAGGCGCAGGCTTGTTACCGCGGTTAAACAGGGTCACATCATGCCCTTGAGCTAGCAAAATCTTGGTGAGATAGACTCCGATAAATCGCGTCCCGCCCATCACTAAAACACGCATGTTGTCTCTGTCTCCGGTGCTTAATCTGCTCGTTGGATTTTATCAGGATCTTCGCCCAGTCAGGGGTTGCATATTCTTATTTGCTGAATCCACCGAACTGAGCGTTAGCGGTGCGATATCGAAACGAACACGCTGCCAATTACGATTAACAGAGCGCCAATACTAATCCGCGGCAGCGAGACAGTCTGCCATTCAGCAAATATCCAGAGCCCTAAAGTCGCCGCAATCAGCGTGTTTGCATTAAAAATAGAGGACAAGACTGATATCGGAGTCCCATATCGATTTAGTGCGATCGCAACGAGCCCGGTGCCCAGGGCCCAAAAACTCCCGACACACATAGCATAAAGTCCTGCTTGCCGTGAAAACGTTAAATCCCCGTCCCACAGACTAAAGCCACACCCGACCACCGTTACCGTTAAGCCAATCACAATTAAATAGGGTGCAATGCCGATACCGGCATTGGTGCTGAACTTGGCTGAAATATTGGTAAATCCATAGAAAATTGCGGGCAATAAACCGCCGACTAATAACCCCAAAAGTTTCCCATCCATGCTCTCGGATTTCCCCGCAATCTACTTTTAAGAATAATTTTACTTTTGTATTGCCCTAATCCAGCGGAATTTTGCCCTTATTGCAGGGGATTTTGGACGGTTAACGAAAAATGTGAATCGCTTTTAGGCGAGTCCAGGAGGCAAGGTTTCTCCACATAGCTCATGGATGCCCTGAATTTTTTGAAATAGCCACGGATAGCGATCTCGGTAGTCTGGAATTAAGGCTAGGGGGCTGAGTAGTCCGGCGACTGTCACGTCTGCCACGCTCAAATGATCGCCCACTAAAAAATCCTGATCTTGCCAGTAAGCTAAAGTCTTTAACGCCTGCTCTAAACGCTCTTTTGCGATCGCAACGGCTGGGGGAGTAATAGCATATTGCCAGCGCACCACTTGGATAACGAGCTGGCTCATGACGGACGCATCAATGGACTTCCCCGGACCAGCACGGAAATCGTAATAGACAAAGCGAACAGCGGTCCCAATGCTTTCATCCAGCCAATCTTCAAGTAGTTCGGCCCGTTGACGATCTATGTCATTGTTAGGAAGCAATGGTGGGCCCGCCAGTTTTTCTAAATAGCGCAAAATGCGGGTCGTTTCCCCGATCGCCTCGCCATCATCTACAACTAAAACCGGGACAGTGGCTAATCCTGTTAGTGGCTTTAACTGCAAGCGGTGAAGCCCGGGAGTTAGATTCTTAACCTCATAAGTCAACCCTTTCCAACCCAGTGCCAGGCGGACCTTGCGACAATAGTGGGACGTACTGAACTGCAATAATCGCATCGCCAAACTCTGATTGGTGTGAGTCGTTAAACTATCAAAAATCAATCCTAAGCTGCGGAGTGCATGAGTGCCCAAACCGAGACGATTTCTTTACCCAGTCCGCAAAGTGCGATCGCGTTAGCCGGTCCAGCCGAAGCGAATTTAATTTATTTGGCAAAACAGACGGGCACCCAGCTCATTTTGCGGGGGCAAGAGCTGCTGGTTTTAGGTCAGCCTAAAGCCGTCAAAAGAGCCACCACGATTGTTAACACCCTAAAGCCTTACTGGGAAGCTGAAACGGCCATCGGTCAGCCGGAATTACAAACCGCTATCCAAGCCCTTAATACTCAGCAGCTAGAAACGTACCAAAAACTGCAAAAAACCGTCTTGGCCAAAACCCGCAAAGGGGAGCAGATATTGGCCAAGACTTTTCGACAACAGCAATATGTGGAAGCCATCCAATCACACGCCATTACATTTGGCATTGGACCCGCTGGCACCGGCAAAACCTTTTTGGCGGCAGTCTTAGCAGTCAAAGCGCTGCTTAAGCAAGACTGCGATCGCATTATTTTGACGCGCCCAGCCGTGGAAGCCGGCGAAAAACTCGGCTTTTTACCTGGTGACCTGCAAGAAAAAGTCAATCCTTTTCTCAGGCCGCTTTACGATGCCCTCAATCAGTTTATTGAACCCGAAAAAATCCCGGAATTAATGGAGCGCGGCAAAATCGAAGTTGCCCCACTGGCTTACATGCGCGGTCGGACTCTTGACAATGCCTTCATCATCGTCGACGAAGCTCAAAATACGACTCCAGCCCAACTCAAGATGGTCTTAACGCGCCTTGGTTTTAACTCGCGTATGGTTGTCACGGGCGACATTACCCAAACAGATTTACCCAGCAATCAAGCCTCGGGTTTAGTGGTGTCACAGCGTATTCTGAATCAAGTCGAAGGCATCGCCTTCTGTCAATTAACCGCGAAGGATGTTGTGCGGCATCCCTTAGTTCAAAAGATTGTCGCTGCCTACGAAAAATACGAGACTCAATCTTGAATTTGTAAGATTTCCTCATCATTATGAGTTGGCAAAGACGTCAGCTCTGGGGATACAAACGGCAGCCCGGCACCGATTAAACCTCGCCCAATTCGCTTTGGTGTCTCGGGGGAAAGCACAAACAACGGACAAATTTGTTCTGCCACTTCGCTAAACATATGCTCTTTCCCAAAGGGCATTAACCACTCATAACTTTGAGACAGTAATACTTGTGTCTCTCGCCAACGTCCCAGCAACTCGGAAAAGGTTTCTCCAGAACGATAAATAAACAACAAAATTTCTACCCCGACCTTAATTTTCCACTCCGGATCACACATCAAAATCGCCAAATCACTAGGCAGATGACGGATGGCGGACGACGAAACAGGTGTCATGTCCCCAGATGGGCGCAAACGGATAGTTGGCAGGGGGATTGTTACCAGGCTTTCGTGGGGACGCCGCAAGCTCGGTAACTGCTCCAAATAGGGCCGATACTGGCGGAGCAAATCAATCACTTGCTCCGCATTGCTGTACTCAGCCAGCATTATTTCGTAATCAGTTCCCCTAGTCGTCATATCCTTCGGTCGATGCCTGAACTTAATGTCGGTTAATCCCTTTAGAAAAAGGCATCACATTAACCCAGCTGATTGAAGACAGTCAGGAGAGGCAGATACATTGCAACCAAGATAGTCCCGATGAGAACCGCAACCCCGCAAATCATCAGCGGCTCAATCAAACTCGTCAACGCTTTAACGGCTTGTTCCACCTCATCCTCGTAGAAATCGGCAACTTTCATCATCATGGCATCCAGCTCACCGGTTTCTTCGCCAATGCTAATCATCTGAATCGCTAGGGTCGGAAATACATTTTCTTGCTGCAAAGCTAGACTCAACATGCCGCCGCGCTGAATTTCTGCTTTCGTGTTGTTGAACGCTTCGGTCAAAACTTGGTTACCAATGGTGTCGCCAACAATATCTAATGTATTTAGAATCGGGACTCCAGAACGAGTCAGAACCCCAAAAATTCGACAAAAACGAGCTGTTGCAGATTTCTCATTTAATTCTCCTAAGATCGGTAGTTTGAGCATGAGACCATCGATGGCCAGCTTTCCCGGCTTAGTGCGATAAAATTGCTGAAGTGCAAAGGTCGTTCCCGCAATAATCGAGATGGGAATCAATATCCATGGACTCCGCATCAATTCACTTAGGTACACCATAAACTGGGTTAACCACGGTAGCTGAACCCCTAAACCGGCAAAAATATCGGCGAAAATCGGCACTAAAAAAAGCGTCATCCCGATAAAGACTCCAATCGCAATGAGTGCGACCGCCACCGGATAAGTCATGGCTGATCTGATTTGATTGCGCAATCGAGCAATATCTTCTAGCAGCTTTGATAAGCGATCTAAGACTTCATCGAGCACCCCACCAACTTCCCCAGCTTCGACCATTGCCACATAAAGCTTGTCAAAACACTGAGGATGCTTGGCCATCGATTCAGACAAGTTCTCTCCCTTCTGAATATCCAAGTTGATACTGCGGAGTGCCTTCCGCATTTTGGGGCTGGCGCTTTGGTCGGCCAACACACCTAACCCCCGGACAATCGCGACCCCTGCATCTACTAAAGTCGCTAGTTGCCTCGAAAATACAGCTCGCTCTTTGACAGTCACAGGTGTCAAAAAGTCGATTTCCAGATCCGCGTCGAGAAACGTCGCTTTGCGGACTCCCAGCACTTGGGGATATTTTTTGCGGAGTAGCTTTCGAGCCTGCTCCGCCGACATTGCGTCGATTTTTTCTTGGATTTTTTTACCCGCGTTACTGCGAACTTGGACCACGTAAGTCTGCATCCTCGTCTCCCCTCGCTCCTATAAAAATGCTCTAGTTATCTTTTCTTGCTTGCTGCCACACTAAAGACCAGACGCTGTAATTCATCAGGCTTAGCTGTCTTTGCGATCGCTTCCTCGAATGAAATCGTATCTTGTCGAATTAAGTTAGCCAGGTTCTGCTCCATAGTGATCATGCCGAGCTTACTCCCCGTCTGGATTGCTGAGTAAATTTGGGCCGCCTTCCCCTCTCGGATTAAGTTTGCGATCGCCGGTGTCACCACCATAATTTCCTGACAAAGAACCCGACCAAATTCGCCAGGCTTAGGACTTTTGTGCTTAGCCAAACATTGAGAAAATACAGCAATCAAAGAATTAGAAAGCATTGCCCGGATTTGAGGTTGCTGATCCGCAGGAAAAACATCGAGCATTCGATCCACCGTACTAGCCGCCGAATTCGTGTGTAAGGTGCCAAAAACCAAGTGCCCCGTCTCAGCCGCCGTAATTGCCAGAGAAATGGTTTCCAAATCTCTTAGCTCTCCGACCAAAATAATATCTGGGTCTTCTCGTAGGGATGCTTTCAGTGCATTGCTAAATGTTTTCGTATCTTCACCTCGCTGTCGTTGGTGAAATAGGCTTTTGACATTTGGAAACACATATTCAATAGGATCTTCAATGGTTAGAATATGTTCGGCCCGAGTATGGTTAATCAAATCAAGCATGGCCGCCAAAGTGGTGGTTTTACCCGAGCCCGTTTGGCCAGTCACTAAAATGAGACCTCTAGGGCGCTCAGACATTTCTTTTACAACATTGGGTAACCCAATTTTCTCAAAGCTGGGGATTTTTGAAGATAAAGCGCGCAGGCAGGCCGCCCAACAGCCTCGCTCTTTGTATACATTGATTCGAAAACGAGCTAACCCCTTAACCCCATAGGAACAGTCTAATTCCCAGTTCTGTTCTAATTCCTTGCGCTGAGTATTATTGAGCATGCTAAAGATCAACCGCTGACATTCTTGCGGTGTCAAACCTTCCTCATTAATGGGTGCCAAGCGACCGCTGATCCGAAAATAAACCGGAGCCCCAGCCTGAATATGCATATCTGAGCCCCCCATTTCAACGAGCTGCTCCATTAAATCTTCAATCATTAAATCCATCAGCGTCGACTCTCTCTGGCGATACTCAGTCAGCTCATTACAATTAACTTCAAAATACCCAAAAACCTCAATTGCTAAATCGAGGGGTTGTACAATAAGGACAGTCCATCCATTCCGGTTGCAACTCGGCAGCACAGGTGGCGCAAGTCAACGAACTTTTACGTTTAGCTTTCAGCTCCGCTTCCAGACCCGCATCGGTAAAGGTCACTCGCTCAACTTCTTCAAAGGTTGTATATCCTTCCCGGACGAGATCTAAGCTGTAAGCTAGCAGCGTAATCATGCCCTCTTCAACCGCGACTTCTTTAATACGATCTGTCGTGCCGCCAGAATTAATGAGCTCAGAGAGTCTTTCCGAATTCTGCATAACCTCATAGACTCCGCATCGTCCCTTATAGCCAGATCCGTTGCACGTAGGGCAAAGAGTTCCCTGTTCAGCGGCAGCACTAATGGCTTCATTGTCAAGGGTATTTGCTCGATAGACCGTTAACTGATCTGCGCCGGAAGAAGACAACCCATATCGAGCGAGTTCCTCCGGTGTTGGACTGTAGGGAATTCGACAGTCTGAGCAGACCCGACGCATCAGACGCTGAGCCAACACTCCAATGAGAGATCCAGAGACCATAAAGGGTTCTACACCCATTTCATCTAAACGGGCAATCGCCCCCGCAGCGTCATTAGTATGCAAAGTAGTCAAGACCAAGTGACCCGTTAAAGCCGCTTCGATTGCTGTTTTCGCCGTTTCCTTATCACGAGTTTCGCCAACCAAAATAATGTCCGGATCTTGTCGCAAGAATGCTCTCAGAATCGAGGCAAAATCCATGCCTTTTTCTCGAATAACTTGAACCTGGGTAATGCCGGGTAACGAGTATTCAATCGGATCTTCAACGGTGCTAATATTCACGCCCGGACTATTGCGCTCAGCCAGAATAGAGTAAAGCGTGGTAGATTTTCCCGAACCAGTGGGTCCCGTCACCAAAATCAAGCCAAAAGGTCGAGCTGCCATGGCACGAACCAGCTCTAGAGAAGGTCCATGGGTAATTAACACATCTAAACCCAATTGAGTCGCAGAGTTGTCCAGAATTCGCAGAACCACTTTTTCGCCATAGCGACTGGGCAGGCAATTTACGCGAAAGTCGACCTTGCGTCCTTCAAATAACCGACGAATCTTTCCATCCTGGGGCATTCTTCGTTCCGCAATATCCAAATCAGCCATGATCTTGAAGCGGGCAGCCACTGCATTCACCACCTTTTTCGGTAAGCTAAAAACCTCGTTCAAAACGCCATCTTTTCGGAAACGAACTCGCAAAGCGTCTTCCTGGGGCTCAATGTGAATATCCGAAGCTTTTTCCGATAGAGCCCGGATCAGAATGCGGTTGACAAGCTTGATTACGGGCGCTTCATGAGCTTCCGTAACAGAGGCCAAATCGTCCCCATCATCAAAGTCATCAGCGTTTTCTTCTAAACGATCTAAGTCCTCTACGATGCCTGAAACATCGACTAATTGATCAAGCTGTTTCTTCTTGGCGGCTTCTTCCTGAGCCACGTCTTTTAGATTTTGAGCCTGCTGATATTGATCGAGCAGACTGTCATAATCCTCTTCGGTAATAACAATTCGCCGCAGCTCTAAATTCTTATCTCTTAGTAAACGCCCTAATTCGTCAATAGCTTGCAAATTTTCGGGATCAACCATCGCCACTACAATAGCGGGCGGCTCACCATCCTGCCGGCTCAAGGGCAAAAGCTTGTAGTGTCGACAGACGTCAAATGGTACAACCGATCCAATCAATGATCCCATTTCGTTATCATCTAACGGCTGAACCTCAGGATCTAAGGACTCAATACCGTAGAGAATTTTAAGTTCGAAGAGATGCTGCCTCTTATATTGTTGCTGAAGAGCTGGCGGCAGTTCTCGTTGGGTAATTTGCTTCAGCGCCTCAGTCAGAGACACTCCGCTTTCCTTTTTCTTCGTAATCGCCTTCTCCATATCTTCGGGGGTCACATAACCAGCCTCGACCAGTTTGTTTCCGAAAGGCGAAAATCGATTACGCAATGCCAGGGCATTCATGGTCTTGCCATTACGTTTTGGCAAAGAAAAGTTGTTCATAGTGGCGATTCTGCAAGCGTCAGGACCCGGAGAGCCTTAATGACTTAGTATGCCCCTCTCTCCAGAGAACGTCACGAGTCCTGACGATAAATTTATTTGTTTTTGTCAGTTTTCGAACTGTAACCCTTGTCGGTTCTGACCAAAACACTTCAGGGAAATAGTATCTCAAACCGACAGAATCTAATGTAGCTAGGCTCGCTTGCTTTTGAGTCGCTCAAACTGCCAGCATGGGACGCAGAGAATTCAAAAAATGATGATTTGCTATTTTGGTCTGGTGAAGTCTAGATTATTGTTATTGAGTACTCAGACTTTCGGTAATATTAATAAGGCCTTGAATGAGCAATCCTAGACAACGCTGTCTTGTCATAGAGGTGCTCCAAGCAAGGTTTTCTCCCTTTACATCAACGTCCATGAGTGAGCAGTCTGCCGTCCAAATGAATGACCTTCCTATTGAAGAAACGAGATCTGAGTTTCTGTCCGATGATCCAGAAACTCGTGAGTCTCAGCAAGACAATCATCCCGACATTGTGGTAGAGGATTCCTCATCAGAAGAAAATCTTGGCGATGGTTGGACAGACACGGAACTTACCTCGGAGCTAGATCCCCCTTCAGATGAGGGGGGTCAACAGGATGAGGGACCCGTAACTGAACTTGAATCAGTGTTTCCCGATGTTGAGCCTGCTGTTCCAGAAAGCGCCCAAGTGGCAACGCTAAAAGCCCAATTAGAAGACCAGACTAAAACCGCAGAGAGCTTTCGGGCTCAATACCTCCGTCTAGCTGCCGATTTTGAAAATTTTCGTCGTCGAACTCAAAATGAGCAAGAAGAAACAGAAGTCAAAGCGAAATGTAGTACGCTTACTGAAGTTTTGAGCGTTGTTGATAATTTTGAACGAGCTCGCTCCCAAATCAAGCCCACTAATGATTCCGAGATGGCTATCCACCGCAGCTACCAGGGCGTTTATAAGAGTCTCGTCGACAGCCTGAAACGGATCGGTGTCACGGCAATGCGCCCAGAGGGAGAGCAGTTCGACCCGCTCTATCATGAGGCAATGTTACGCCAGCCGAGTAATGAACATGCAGAGGGTACGGTTTTGGAGCAATTAGTTAGGGGTTACCTATTCGGAGACCGAGTTTTAAGGCATGCGATGGTTACAGTGGCGGCGGGTCCAGAGCCAGCAGATGATGAGGATTCATCGGTAGGAGAAGAAACCCAATCCGACAGTCCAGCGTCTTCTTCTGAATCGTAGATAGGCTGCTTGCCCATGTAACAGTTTGAGCGAAACCGGATTATTCAAGTTTCTCTTCTCAAGATTTTCATCCAATCAGCTTTAAGGAGCTCTCCACCCAAATAAGTAGTGCTGATGAATAAGTAACGTCTTGAATCAGGGTCTTGAATCTTGGCTGAGTCCAAAGCGTGAACTGTTCTGAAAAAACGGGATGTAAGCTATTTGTCCAAGCGAAACGTACTAAAGTTAAAGAGTAAGCTTGATATGCCGAATATGTGTTGTGTCAACATCAATGTTCGGGAAGCCTATAGAGTTAGTAGCTGCTATCAAATATGGGAAAGGTCATCGGAATCGACTTAGGGACAACAAATAGCGTCGTCTCTGTCCTAGAAGGTGGACAGCCCGTCATTATTGCTAACCAGGAAGGAGGGAGGACGACCCCTAGTATTGTTGGCTTTGGCAAAGGTAACCAGCGGCTTGTCGGGCAACTTGCTAAGCGTCAGCTCGTAACGAATGCAGAAAATACTGTTTACAGCATCAAGCGGTTCATTGGACGTCGTTGGGAAGACACAGAATCAGAACGCTCTCGTGTACCCTACACTTGTATTAACGGACGGGATAATACGGTCGATATAAAGATTCGGAACGACACGTTTACGTCTCAAGAGATTTCTGCCATGGTCTTGGGGAAATTGAAGGGGGATGCTGAAAAATTTTTGGGAGAATCCGTTGAGCAAGCGGTCATTACAGTTCCCGCTTACTTCACGGACGCGCAACGACAGGCGACAAAAGATGCCGGGACAATTGCGGGACTAGAGGTTTTACGGATTATTAATGAGCCAACCTCAGCGGCTTTAGCTTATGGCTTAGATAAGCAAGATACTGAGCAAAATATTTTGGTCTTTGATCTGGGGGGGGGGGACTTTTGACGTGTCTATTCTCCAGCTTGGCAATGGCGTGTTTGAAGTTTTGGCGACCTCGGGCAATAACCACTTGGGCGGAGATGATTTTGATCATGTAATTGTTTCTTGGCTACTCGATAATTTTCAAGCGCAAGAAGGTATCGATGTGCGTGCTGACAAAATGGCGATGCAGCGACTCAGAGAGGCGGCGGAAAAAG
>JBCDHF010000141.1:0-10741 GCA_038750375.1 Cyanobacteria bacterium P01_H01_bin.15 | reverse complement strand
GGCAACTTATAGCGATCGCGCCTACACTCTTTTCACCCCACAAATATCAGTCTCTGCTGTTTTTTTGAATATCTATTCTTATCATATTTCACTTAAAAATAAGAATTCTCTACAGCTAGCGATCGCGCCTACCGTCCTACTATTCAGCAGCCCTTTTCTTGCTTCAAAAGGCTCCATGACAGGCTCAAAAGCCTCTAAAACCATCGTTCTAGCAATAATTTCCTCTTTTCCATCATGCCATAATAATGGAGTCTATGAGCAAGCGCTATAAAATTGCGCACTCAAAAAAATGTGCCAAGCTATTTAATAATCTATCTGCCTCTTTCACTTCCATCACAAATAGCTATATGCTATGTATAGCAATGCTTATAGCTGCTTTAAGCCTTTAATTTTCGTGCCACGTTATTTAATAACCACTCTGTGTCACGCTATTTAATAGCGATCGCCTAGACCATTGACAGGAAAGTGTTGACAGCGTTAGCAGAGGCTATATATATGCACTATAATTCAAGAGTTCAGCTCAGATTAATCGACAGAAGCCTTACAAACAAAGGATCACAGAAATTATTAAATAGCTTGGCACTCCATTCTTAAATACCGTGACACTCGACATTAACCAAAAAGCTATCCTTATCTTCATTACCTTAGCATTTTCATATCTTATTATTATCTCTTATATTTCGCCTCTATAAAAAGCGATCGCCGCTATTATTTTGGGCTTCGTGAGGCTATATCTATTGCTTTTCAATGTTTTCAGCGTTTTATTTTGCGATCCCCGCCTCAAAAACAGCTTTATCTATAAACAATTCTTATCAGCATATTCTTATTTTATTGTAATATATCAAAATTAACATTTCTGCAATGGGTGCGTTTGCCTACGGCATGGCTTCGCCAAACGCCTTTCTTTTGCTATCGTGACCACGATCATTTATAGTGTTTTTCTGCTTTAGGGCAACAGTTATCATGTCTAAACTCCTTCTATATCAACGCTTAAGCCCATATCATTATCCGCCATTGATGCAATCACTATAAAGCCTATATAGTTCGCATAAACTAATAAGCGCCATTTTATCCTTGTCAGACCATGAATATGATAAGGATAAATAAGTGATATTGTTTGAGTGGACTATCACTTCATGCTTTAAAGATTATGGCCAAAGCTAAGACTCCAAAACGTTCTAGGACATCTCGCACCTCTGTTCCTGCTGACCTCATGAATCGATTGAAAGCGATCGCCTCTATCAAGTTCGAGTTGGAACAGAAGCCGACAAATGCAGATGTCATGGAGGCGACAGTATCCTTCTTGGAAAAGGACAATGCGCCCAAGGTGGCGGAGTCAATCAACTCGCTGGGGGCGACAATGCAGTGGCTCACCTCACAAATTGACACTGTACGTTCGCAGATTATATGTCGCTCTTCGCATATTGATGTCTCGTTTGCCATCTTTCTCGGCAGTTCAGTGCAATTTGCAGATTGATGCCGCAAAAATTTATTTGAACACTATTCGCGAATTAATGTCGCTGTAGATTTGCTGTGTAAATGAATAGACTTCCAAGCCTTTCTTGAAATACAATCACGAGCCCTTCTTCAATGATTTGAATCACCCTAAAAAGCTCTTTCAACCCTTTCGTTGCCCACAATGTAACCGCAACGTAGAGTTCAGCTATTCAGTGTGGCTGTGCGACCACTTTCAACCCTTACGTTGCCCCAAATGCGATCGCAAGTTTCGAGCAGATGAATCGTTCGGATTTGAAGGTGAGCTTTCAACCCTTACGTTACCCACAATGCGATCGCAAGTTTCGAGCAGATGAATCGTGATGAACCGTTCGGATTTAAAAGTGAGCTTTCAACCCTTTCTTCACCCACAATATAATCGCAACTAAACTACTGCATCGTCACTCCCAAAGAGTTGATAGACTCCGCCTTTCAACCCTTACGTCAACCATAATGTGATCACAGGTGTAAGTTGAAATTGCCGTCGATTATGGTTTTCAAAACCAACCTTGGCAAAGATCTTACCAAGTGACTATTTTTCAACTATCAGCCGAAAACGATACCCTGCCTATTACCCCTCAAATCCTTTACAGACCATTGGAGTGAGAAAACTGTCAATCCCCCCAGAAATTTTGCCCATGCTTAGAGTTGCAAAAGTTTAGTTGAGTAGGGTTCCTCCTTGCTTGGAGGCGATTGTATAACTGCCACTACAGTACCCCTATCTGTATCAATCTCGAATGAGATAAAGTTCCTGTACCCTCAGGATGTGAAGGCTTGACTCACTTCTGCTGGGTGCGCACCTACGCTATATTTGAGGACATGACTCAACAAATACAACTTCCCATTTCCAAACAAAATCTGCGAACAGACCTAGTTCCAAAATGGCAGTCAGTGAACGGACAGTTATTAGGGCCGGAAAGCACAGTCGTTTTACAACGACCAAACTGACCCAAATTTTTCACAGTTCAGAGGCTTATTGAGCTTGAACTGCGGCGCTATTGAAATACATATTAATCCGCTTAGGTTCTAACGTACTAAAAACTTCATTTATTTTATTGCGATCGCCCGTGAGTGGTAGGCGGCGATCGCAATATCTTTCGCTTTATCTTTGGCACTTCCCTGGGCAGGTTGAAAGCCAGCCTCAATAGAAATTCCAAGCTGCTGAGCTTTACTATGGATGGCTTTGATGAATCGATTGTAGCTCCACCGATGAATCGTTTGTCGATAATTCCTTGCATAGGCTTGTTGCACTTCAACGGCACCAGGACAGTGTTGCTCTGCTTTTGCCATAATTTCGCTATCGAGTAATTCCCGTAAGCCTTTTACGTTGGGAATGACAATGCTACCTGCTTGGTATTTTTGTGCGAGTTGAATAATAGATTTGGCTAAAAGCCTATCGACGTATTCTCCCAGTTCAGATTCTGTAGGTTGATTGGTAATACCACGCTGCTGATTTTTATGACGCTTTAAGCTGTTTTGTCGCTGTCGCTGGCGTTGACGATTGAGAAGTTTATATTGTTTTCCCAGTAATGTTTGTGGTGTCCGATAGGTAAGGACTGTGCCAGTGTAACCATTCACAATGGCAACGGTTACAGGCTCTGCTAATCCAATACTTAAGCCAACCAGGATGTCCGAATTGCCCGAATAGGGCTTTCGACTGGGACGACTCGGGATATTCTTCAATTTAGTCATGGTGGAAGCAACACGGCGGTGAGACTTTATTTGTTCGGCTGTAAAGCCTTGTTCTAAAGTCTTTGACGGTAGTCCCTTTGATGCTTTAGTTAGCTTCTTTTGCTGCACTTGTAATGTGCCTTCTGCGCTCATCAGTTGAGTATCGAATGAGCAATACAAAACCAGGTGATTGATGGTCCAAGGCTCTTTGGTAGGTTTGCCCTTACTCTGCCCTTTACGCCAGCCCAACATGGCAGAGCAGAGAGTCATTAGTCCTGCTGGATAAGTATCTTTAGACGCTTGATAAGATTGCCAATCGGTTAGAAAACGTCGGAAATAGGTCAGTTGCCGTTGGTCGCAATACACTTGAAATGGATAGTCTTGATTGGACTTGAACCATTCCTTTAAATCAAAATCAACGGCTTTAAGGAACTTATCCATGCCGCTAAAGTTTACGGTAATTCTGCCTTTTTCGGTTGTTCCCCAACGGAGATCAACGGAGCTGCCATAGATAATGGGGTAAGGCAATGATGCTGGACGAGTCAAGAGTTTGGCTTGCCATTCTTTTTGCTGTGTAACGCTCTCTGGAAGCTGTTGGCTAGCGATCGCCAACGTCTCTAGAAATTCTTCTCCTGTTAAATCTCGGCCTTTGGGCAATCGAGCAAGAAGCTGTTGTTCCAGTTGTTCAATCTCTTTGCGTTTGCGATGAATCCGATGAGCATATTGTTCTGGGTCTTCTGGGGTGTCAGGAATTGTGCCACCGTTTTTGAGCAGATAAACGATCGCACAACGATTGAGAGGATCCTCGATCACGTCGTAGGACTTGAAAAGACGACTCATCAGGTTTAGAGAGCCTATTTTTCTAGTGCCTGATTCCTTTTCTGATTTCCCCCTGCGTTTCATAAAAGAGGAACGTTGATCACAATTGGGGTGACTGAGAATCTCTGTAGCTTTGGCTTGGATCACCTCAAGCGTAGTGCTGCTGAGTTCCATCAATTCTTTGTCACTTTTGACGATATCCAACCAGCGCTGTTTGCCATCGAGACGGAGACGACGCTTCTTCTGATGAGCTAACCATGATTCATAGGTATAGGCCACCATGAGATTGGCTGAGGCGTAAAACCGTCCTGGCTGGCCTGGATATTGTTCTCGTAGGGGTTTACAGATGTTGCGGATGGTTTTTACTGGAATTGTGCCCTGCCGTTGCCAGGTCTCAAACTCAGGATGTTGACTGACTTGTTTTAACAAGTCGTTAATCAATGGTGTATTGCGTTCGGTCATGAGATACCAAAGATGGCGACGAACGGCTTCGGGGGCAGTCAGACGACAGTGAATGGTGATGATGCTCATAACTGGGCTTGGCTTAACGACAAAAAGCGCGGATGGGTTGCTGATTTTGAAACCAGAGAATTAAAAACGGGCAGCACGAACTATTTGCATGGCTTAAAAAAGCGTTGAGCAGGATGCGATAGGCAGGGCAGCGGGTTTTAAGAAAGAAGGGCTGGAATGGCGATTACGGTTGTATTGCCAGGGGGTTTAGGCTCAGTGCCTCCATTGGTCAAGCATGGAATAATCAGCAGATTTGGGCCACCCAAAACCGTTGCTATTATTAGTCGTTCGAAATGGAGAAGTGGCATCTATTGATTTCTACTCATCCGCTTCATTATTGCTTGGTACTTCACCATCGACGTAAACCGCATTCCACAGTGATGGCACTGTCCGTTTGCCCATAATGCCGGAATCTTAAAGCGCTTTTTACAGCTAGGGCAGCGTTCTAGCAACTGCAATCGGTGATGCAGACATATCCCAATACTTTGCTTCTCCTGCCACGCAATTCGATGACTGGGTTCCTCCTCATAACATGCTCCACATAGTCGAATCGGACGAGGCTGCATGGTCATACCTCCGTGGGGAAGCATCGTTCTAAATCGCTCAATGTCGAAGCCTATAAGCTGGGCGATCGCCCCCAACTCCTCATCGGTGGGGAAGGGATTAAAATACAGCTTCTCCCATCGAGATACCACCCCACCAATCCCTGCAACCTGTCCTAACGCACAGGCTGACGGCAGACTATTACCTTTGTACCGTCGCAACCGTCCCAGATAATGACTGATGCTTTCGTGCTCTAACGGCTCAACATGAACCAATCGGGGCTTAGGTTGTTCCATTACGGGCTTAGGCAATCTCATTTCCTCAGAATATAGATGAATTGGAATGGGTTAAGAACACGTGATTACTTGTCTTTTCTAGCTTCTATTGGCACATATCGCTTCCCATAGCGGCCAGCAATATTTTGCAAAATGACAGGATCAATCTTGGCATGACCCTTTTTCAACGAATGCAGAACGGCTTTAGTCAAAATCTTGAGCAATACGCCCATTCTGGCCCCTGTGCTAGTAGCCAGAACCTCAAAGGGAATGCCCTCTGCCAGGTTGGACGCTTGGGGCAACTCCAAAATATCCAGCTCTATAGTTCGCAAGGTTTTCTGAAAGTCGTCGAAGTCCAATCGATCGAACTCAAACAACGATGGAAAACAGGTGAGTAAATCAACATCTTGCAGGCTGCTATCAAGCCCCTGTCCACCAATCAATACAATCGCAACACCCGATTCATCATGCAGCTGCTTCAAGTCGAGAAAGACCTCACGTTGCAAATTATCAGCATTGTCAATCAACAATAGCTCGATGCCAAAAGGGACTAAACTACCCGCCAAACGCGATCGCAAATCTTGGCGTTTGCCTTGGGGGGCCGCGTGTTTAATATCTTTGAGAATTTGAGAGAACAGCCGCTTGGAGCTGGAATTTGACCATGCAAGCACGTAGGACACCCCCTTTTCGTTCTCATCTCGATATTCCAGCAACGATCGACTTTTGCCCACTTCTCGTGGCCCCATGACTCGGCCACATTGTCTGAGTAAGCGCAGCTCATTCAACCATCGGAAACATTGAGATGCTCGATCCGTAGGGATAAATATAGTTTGCAAGAGGTCTTCGATAGCAACCGTCTTTGCCTGCATCGCTGTCATATCTGGTGGTGGAGATACCACTTCTACAGATGGTTGGGGAACCAATTGAGGTTGAACCATATCACCAAATCTTCTTTAGTCTCTTGTCTTTGGGATTACTCAAGCGGTGTCGCTCTTCTGACTGGACAACGGGGGAGGCAACAGGCTCTGAAACTGGGGATAAAGGGGTCGTCGTTTGAGGGGGGACTTGAGAAGGGCCAATGCCTTCGACTAGCAGGCCCAGAGACTCTCCTTTCCCTGATAATGGAGGCGATCGCTTTTGGCCGTTCTCAACCTCCGTTAAAGTCTTTTTGGCGTTCTTGCGTAGCTTGCTCTGCTCAGTGCGTTGTCGCTCCTTCTTCGCCTGCTTTTTCGTTTCAACCAGCGCTTTTCGCTTACCCTGAGCAAGAAGCGCATCGTAGTTGGAATGACTTCTTCGGGCACTACTTTTCTCTTTATTTAAACGTTTGACCTCATCCAGGCTTAGGACTTGGCTATCCATGTTGATGGCGTGAGCATAACCAATGAAACTACCGGATTTATCCCCCACTCGTTGCTCATAGATATACAACCTCAAAATATTGTCGGGGTCGTACTGTAAGGTGACATACTCTCCCCGGCGCGATCGCAACCCTTCACACCGATACGTCAGATTTTGGAAGTAAACCGAACCATGGGCCTGGACAACCCGCTGTTCTTCTTTCATCAAACAAATGTCTAATTCACGCTCTTTCAAAGGCTCAGGGAGTTTACTGCCCATCCCCCTTAGCCAGCGCTCAAACCTTGTTTCGCGAGGATCTTTGGGATACGGTTGATGATTATAGTCGTCACAGAAGTAACTCGTCAGCAGCTTATCAACGTCCTCAAGCCTCAAACAGGCTGCTTTTTCTGCCTTTGCTATATCCTCCTTAGTTGCCCTATTGCGTTGATAGCCTGGCTGTTGGTCTAGAAGCTGGGTATTAATAGTTTTGAATAGACGTTCAACAATTCCGCCTTGGATTGGACGACTACGGATCTCACAGGCAAAGCCTAATATTTGACCTATCGTTTTGATGTGGTTTGAACGGGCCAAATCTTTACCTCCATCAGTAAAAAAATATTGAAGCGGTAATCCACAGATATCCCACGTTTTCTCAAGACCATAATCTGAAGGGTACGTTTTCGGTAAGGCTGCATGGCGAAGGGTCAGAGCAACCTCATGGGTTCCCGGTTGCTTGTGCCAGAGATGATAGCCAAGCAATCCACTCGAAAACGTATCTATAACCGTGGTCAGCCATGGTCGCCATGACAAAACGTCCCCTGATTCATCGACAATGCGAATGTCCAACTTTGTATGGTCACATTGGACGATTTGATTGCTGAAATCTGCTTTCAGTATTTTGCCAGCTCTCGTTTCTACCGCTAACCACGATCCTGAGCCTGGATTACGGATCTTTTTTCGGCGTTTTTGTTGCTCTACTAACGGTTTCAAAATCCGATAAACCGTCGCTGGGTGAGGATAATCACCGGCTTCGTGGCCCAAGTCAACTATCGCATGACGCTTTACCTCTCGAACTACATCAGCAGGCTTGAGCGGATGATTCTCCTTCTGGCTCTTTTCATAAACCTCTCGGATATAGGCAGGCCAGTAGTCCCCTAGCCGTTGGTGAGTGCCTTTGTCCGATCGCTCTACTCCTCCATTCTCATCAAGGCGATCGCCATAGTACGCATTTAGCAACCGCTCTACCTGACGTGTCGAGATACTAAGGGTTGCAGCAACCTGGCGTTTACGCGCTCCCTTTACTCTGCGATTTGGCGACGACGACAGCCATTCTATCAGTCGATATCTAAGAGTGGGAGCATTAGCACAATCCATCAGGATTTGGCTGGGGTCGGTCTCGAAAAGACGGGTGCTTAACTCTGCCTCGCAACTATCGCTCACTAATTCCTCTGCGGTTGAGAAGCATTCTAATCGTTGCGAGGCACTCCCGATAGCTTCCATGCACTACTCCATTTCCTAAATAATAGTAAAAGAGTACCATTAGCTCAAATGAATGCAAACTCTTTCGACTGCTATTTTGAGAAATGTAATGCAGCGCCATTGCCCTGCTCTTTTGAATAACGGCTCTCCAGGGCTACTCTCCAAGGTGTCCAACCCCTTCCTCTACCTCTACCTCCTTTAATGTCGCGATCGCTCCCTACTATACAGCCCCAAACTACCACTCTTCCGCTCTCTCGGCTTTGCTCTCCCTCTACAGGGCTTTCCTGATAGGACGATGGCTCGCTCAAACAAGTTTTGAGCGGAGGCGGCAACTCTAGACCAGGACACCTCTAGTGGGCAACCGGACTGGCAAACGACACTGCTAAAGCATTACAGGCAAACAACATGACGCTCAACGGGGGGGACGATCCCAAACGCACGCACGACAACCTCTACATAGCTCAACCTGCGGCTCTCAAAAAACGACTCCCTATTTGCTAAACACGATTGTTTGGATAAACGACATCCAATTCACGAAAGATGACGGTGCGACTCCCAATCTGCGAAATGACGTGAAATGGAAAGCTCCACGGGCTAGCGCTCAAGTCTTAGGGGTAAGCACGATCTCACACCCTTTGCTCTTTGCGACTTCATTCTGCGAACGGCGACATCTAATCTGCAAACGTACAACACGCTCAAAGCTGAGACTGGAGCGAGATCAGGCTATTCTCTCATTGGAACAAGGTCGTACGGCTGACGATGACACCCTACAAGAATTAAAAGAGTTACGCCAGCAAAATCAAGCATTGCAGGGGGAATTACAGCAGTTTCATCAGCTTAAGCAGTTGTTGGGTGGGGGCAGTGGCAATAATGAGGGGGCTAGCGATTCTGGCAATACTGTGGCTCAAGCATCCTCTACTCAACCAAGAAAACGAGTGAGAATTACCGCTGAGGCTCTACAAGATGTTGACCAAGCGATTTCGCTCATCATGCAGTGGAATGATGAAGGCGTTAGCGAAGCTTCCCCAACGGGGACTCGCCCCTTTAATGATAAATGGTATATCAGCTTTCCAGCGCTCCAAGAATTGCTGCGTAGTTCCGGGCGCTCCGCTTCTCAGCCCCGTGTCAAGGCTGCTTTAGATAATAGAAGGGAGGAGATTAACCATCACCATGACACGCATGGGTTAGGTCAGAAGCATAATGCTAGGCATCAACACAGCATTACCGAAGTCATGGCCTTGGAAACGTAAAACTTTGCTATGTTGGCTTCACCAAAAGTGCGTAAGAACCCAAATAGCGTGGGACGCGACACGAACAAAAAAGCCCCACCAAAAGGCTGGGATAAACGATTCACCACATGAAAACTGGTAAGCTGTAGCTATTAAAAAGCTTGCGATAGTGCAGTGAATCAAAACGCCAGCAGAGCAGAGAGGAGAGATTAAGACCGTTACCAGCTTGGTAACGGTTGCTCGCGGCGTGTCAAATTACTTATTACCTAACCCTTCATTAAATTCCTGTTCGAAACGACCAGTGAGCTTATTACCTAACCCTTCGTTGAATTCTTGCTCGAAACGACCAGAGAGCTTATTACCTAGACCTTCCTTAAACTCTTCTCTGAAGCGACCAGACAGTTTATTACCGAGGCCCTCATTAAACTCCTGCTCAAAGCGACCAGAGAGCTTATTGCCCAGGCCCTCCTTGAACTCCTGCTCGAAACGACCAGTGAGCTTGTTGCCAAGGCCCTCATTAAACTCCTGCTCGAAACGACCAGTGAGCTTGTTGCCAAGGCCCTCATTAAACTCCTGCTCGAAACGACCAGACAGTTTATTACCTAACCCTTCATTGAATTCCTGTTCAAAGCGTCCCGTTAACTTGTTGCCTAACCCTTCCTCAAATTCCTGAGCGATGCGACCGGTGAGCTTATTCCCTAACCCTTCGTTGAATTCTTGCTCGAAGCGACCCGTTAATGCAGATGCGGGAGAAGCGATGGTAACGAGAGCGATAGTGGCCAAAGTAGCGTTAAGAATGCGTTTCATGATGATAATTCCTTTTGTGGGCTTAATTGAATCGTTTGTGTGGTTGTGAAGGAGTGGTGTGTGTCTTGTTGTCTCCCCTTCGTTGATTCAATAATCACCCTTCAATCTGAACGCACCATGACCGAATTCTGAGACGAAAATAAGAGACCCCTAAGAAGCCTGAGAAGTTGACATAAAATCGCTGAAAAGATTGATACCAGAGATATCTATCACCACCCAGAGAGACCCAAATCACACGTTTTATGTGGTCATCCTTCCACGGATTTAATTCAGTTCATTCCATCGAAGGACACGGCCAGAGGAAGGACTGGGCGAGGAAAAAATCTACTATTAAGACATCGAGAGAACGGAACCGAAACGCAACAAACCACGTCTCTCAAAAGCAATTCAAAGTTTGAGATCATGGGGGCTATTTGATCTCTGATGAACCCGGCGGTTTCCGTCGGGTTTTTCCCCGACAAGGTCACATCCCACCAGGTTCAACCCGCCGCATCCCCGCACGATTTCCATCCCCTGCGAGGCGGTCAACCCGCCGATTTCCGGCGTGCCCGTGCCCGGGGCCACCGACGGATCGAG
>JBCDHF010000140.1:0-10865 GCA_038750375.1 Cyanobacteria bacterium P01_H01_bin.15 | reverse complement strand
CTACCGGGTCTTACAACACAAGTGTGTAAATGGAGTCTGACTCGTACTTTAGCTGAGGCGCCAAAGAATCGTACTTGTACCGCTAATAATTAGTCACCTGAGTATTTACTACACTTAAAACTAATCTATCAACCCAGAAATATATTTTTTGCACAAATAGAAAAAAGGGAAATAAGGTGAGAACATTACACGGGGAATGAGATAGGCTATGTCTGTTTGCAAATTTGAACATAAAATATTTTCAACGCGTCTGTAGGAGCACTCCACAAGTCTTTATCCAAAAGGGAAAAGAACGGAAAAAAATGACTCCCGAGACAAGAACAGCAGGGGAAAAATTTCATTTCTGTATAGATGAACAATGGCCCATTGCGTTGCAATATAGCAACAGATGTCTAAGTGAGGATACTTTTGATGCCAGGACAGGTTAGGCTTAGTCGTTCTATCGAAACAATATCATACATAATTTCTGACTTGGCTTAGTAGATTACTCGAACAAAGCAACTATGAGAAGTCTGGTTTATACCCTTGTTGAAAAGTCCAAATTCAAATCACCGTTTGTCATCGGGATTTCCGGAATTGATGGCTCCGGGAAAGGCTATATCGCCAAGAAGCTAGCGCAAGGAATCACAAATGCGGGACGAAAATGTGAACTGATTGGAATTGACGGTTGGATACAGCCGCCAGCACAGAGGTTTTCTTCGAGCAACCCTGGAGAATACTTCTATCGTAACGGGTTCAGATTTGCTGAAATGCACGAAAACTTATTTCAGCCGCTGACGCAAACGGGCTCCATTGATCTCTGGGCGAAACATTCCGCTCCCGATAACTCCTCAGACATGCTCGATTTCCACTATCAAATCGACAGAGGCGAGGTCCTGATCTTCGAAGGAATTTTTCTGTTTCAAGGGCGTTTTGAATTTGACTATCAGATTTGGATTGAATGCAGCTATGAAACGGCTTTAAAACGAGCGTTACAACGCAACCAAGAAGGACTTCCTGAGGCAGATATCCTTCGTGATTACAATCAAATTTACTTTCCTGCTCAGCGTATCCACCTCGCCACCGATAAACCGCGCCAGAGTTGCGACTATCTTTTACTCAATGATGAGTCGCTGGAAGCGTGAATCGGCTTTGAGTTACTTGGATATGACCGTTTCTTTTGGCTCGGCACTCTGAGGCGCACCCGGCAGCGCAGAGGAGTCAACGTCATCCGGGATCTCTTGATGAGGACCTAGATAACGATCAGACCAAGATTTGATTAGAATATAAAAGACCGGCACGATAAACAGGCTCAACACAGTCGCCACGGTCATTCCGCCAAAAATAGCAGTCCCCAATGACCAACGGCTCGATGCCCCTGCACCCGTCGCCGTCAGCAGCGGATAGAAACCAACCAGACTCGAAATAGCCGTCATCAAAATCGGACGAAAACGCTCTTGTCCGGCTTTGATCGCAGCTTTTGCGATGGTATATCCCTGTTCTCGCAGTTGGTTGGCAAATTCCACGATCAAAATGGCATTTTTACTGGCTAATCCAATCAACATCACCAAACCGACTTGGCAATAGACGTCGTTGTTGATGATGGGCCAAACAGAACCGACTTGCAGAATATTGCCTCGGAACCAAATAGCACTCAGTGCACCCATGATCGCCAAGGGAACCGACAACAGAATAATGATCGGATCGATGTAGCTTTCGTATTGTGCCGCTAGCACTAAAAACACCATGATCAAACCCAGAGCGAAGACATAAATGGCTTCTCCGCCAGTTTCGGTTTCTTCGAGTGCGGTCCCAGTCCACTCATAGCCAAAACCCGGTGCTAAGACCTGCGCAGCAACTTCCTCCATCGCGGCGATCGCCTGACCGGTACTGTAGCCCGGAGCCGGTGCACCTTGGATTTTGATGGAACGGAATAAGTTGTAGTGGGCAATCAACGGTGGTCCTGTAAATTCTTTCAGGGTGACCAGATTTCCTAACGGAATCAGACCGTCGTTTTGTGATCGCACATAAAGTTTATTGATATCGCTAGGGCCGGACCGGAAGTTTTGATCGGCTTGGACATAAACCCGATACTGACGCCGATCCAAGATGAAATCATTGACATAGGTGGAGCCCAAGTAGGTTTGCAGGGTGCCAAAAATGTCGTCGATATTGACATCCAAAGCCTTCGCGCGGTCACGGTTCACTTCGACTTCAATTTGAGGGGTATTAGCCGCAAATTGAGTGAACGCCTGGGCAATTTCGGGTCGTTCGTTCGCTGCTCCAATCAATGCAAAAGTATTTTCAACCAGCGATGAAATGGGCATCCCCCGTCGATCTTGGACCTCCATCTCAAAGCCCCCAAAGCTACTGAGACCTCGAACCGGCGGCGCGTTTACGGCAAAGGCACGGGCATTGGTAATATTCTGGAAAAATGCGCCGTTAACTTTGTTGAGCAGTGCATAAACGGATTTATCGGGACCTTTACGTTCTTCCCAGGGCTTGAGTTTGGAAAATACAAACCCACGATTACTAGCGTTCCCATCAAAACTGAAGCCGCTGAGCGTAAAATACCCGGTAACCACATCGTCGAATTGGGCAATCTGTTCACCGACTTTATCCATCACCTCGTTGGTGTAGTTCAGAGAAACGCCATCGGGGGCTTGAACAATAGTGAAAAAGTACCCTTGATCCTCTTCCGGAATAAAACCCGTCGGGACGATTCGAAAGAGGAAAAACGTAAAGCCCAAGGCAGCAGTAAATCCGGCTAACACTAATAGCCGCATGAAACGTCCGGTTAAGGCTTTCAGAATGTGCCAATAGCGTTCAGTTAACCATTGAAAAAAACGATTGAAAATCCGGAAAAAACGCCCTAAGGGTCCCGTTCCCTCGCCTTCGGTATTGTTCAAAATCATGGCCCCAATGGTCGGGGAGAAGCTCAAAGCGTTAAACGTAGAAATTGCGATCGCAAAGGCAATGGTGAGAGCAAATTGGCGGTAAATAATGCCGGTGGTTCCGGGATAAAAGGCGACAGGTAAGAATACAGCCATCAAGACCAAAGAGGTGGCGATGACGGCACCCGAGAGCTCATCCATTGCTTCGACGGCTGCCGCTCGGGCGGGCATTCCTTGCTGCACTTTGGCGGTGATCGCTTCCACAATCACAATGGCGTCATCGACCACCAAGCCCGTGGCAAGGACTAAGGCAAAGAGAGTTAGGGTATTGATTTCAAACTGGAACAGCGTCAGAAAAATAAAGGTACCAATCAAAGACACCGGAATCACTAATGCCGGAATCAGCATGGCTCGCCAATTCTGCAAAAAGATAAAGACGATCAGCACAACCAATGTGATCGCAGTTAGCAGCGTCCGAATGACTTCTTTTAGCGAAACTTCCACAAACGAGGTGGCATCCAGCGCCACTTCATACTCCATACCGGTCGGAAATTCCGAGGATAGCTCCGCGATTTTTTCTTTGACCGCTTGGGCAACATCTAAGGCATTGCTGCCGGGGAGCTGAAAAATGCCGAGTCCGATAGCAGGCTTACCTCGAAAACGGGCTTGGCTGTTGTAACTTTCGGCGCCCAGCTCTACTCTCCCAATGTCTTTCACCTTGATCAGGGTGCCGTCTTCACCCACTTGCAGCACTAAATCATTAAATTCTTCCTCAGAACGAAAGCGGCTAGAAGCCCGAAGCGTAATTTCGTAGCGTTGATCTGCCGGCGCGGGCTGCTGACCAATGGCACCTGCCCCTACTTGAATATTCTGCTCTTCTAGGGCTTCCACGACATCTTGAGCCGTTAAACCCCGAGCCGCCAACGCATTGGGATCAACCCACAGGCGCATTGCATACTTTCGCTCGCCAAAAATTACGACTGAGCCGACGCCCTCGATACGCTGCACTAAATCAACAACGTAGCGATCGAGGTAGTTACTCAGAAACAAATCATCGTAAAGCGGTTCGCCATTGGGCTGGGTTTCTTCAGTAAAGAAAGCAATCCCTAATAGCAGATCTGGCGATGATTTACGGACGGTAACACCCGTTTGCTGCACTGAGCTTGGCAGTTCCGGTTCCGCAAATGCCACCCGATTTTGCACGTTGACTTGGGCAACATTGCGATCGACAGCTGCGGGGAACGCGACAGTAATATTGCTAGAGCCGCTGTTGTTGCTGTTGGAAGAGATATAGCGCATCTCCTCCACGCCGTTGACTTCCCGTTCGATGATGGTGGTGACGGTTTCTTCGACCGTTTGGGCATCGGCACCAATATAGTTGGCGGAGATCTCCACTTGAGTCGGGGCGATTTGAGGGAGTTGGGAAATCGGCAACCGGGGAATACAAACCGCACCCACCAGCACGATGATGAGACTGCAAACCGTGGTGAATACGGGCCGCTTAATAAACAGATCAGAAATACTAAAAATCATCGTTATTCTCGCTTCAGTTGCCGACTCGAAACGCCTTACGGAGCCGAATTGGGGGGGGTTTGACTTTGCAAAGATTCTTCAGCAATGGGCATCCCGTCCGACAGATTCAACACCTGACTGGTAATCAAGCGATCGCCTGCAGTGACGCCGGATTCGACTTGGTAACTTTGCCCTTGGATTTGCCCCAGTTGCACTAGGGTTTGACGGGCAACCGTGCTGCCATCCTCTCCAGATTCGGCAATGTAAACAAATGTCTGACCTCCAATCCGGGAAATGGCTTCCGTGGGGACCAAAACGCCCGGCTGCTGCTGCCAGATAACCTGTGCCTGCACAAACTGCTCATCCCGCAGGTTTCCGTTGTTGGCAAAAGAAGCTTTCGCAAGAACGGTTTGGGCAGTTGGGGAAACATTGGGCGAGACAAAACTGATGCTCCCGGTGGCTAAGATGTTGCCCTGAGCATCAAGGAGATTAACTGGTAGACCCACCTGCAACTCAGCGGATTGCTCTATGGGTACATTGAGACTCAAATCGAGCTGGGCGTTTTGGGTCAAAGTGGTGACCACATCGCCAGCCTCCAAGTAATCTCCCATTTTGGGTCCAATATCACCAATCACCCCGGCAATGGGTGCGGTGATGCGGGTGAATTGCAGGTCTGATTCTGAAACTCGTTTGGTGGCTTCCGCTTGTGAGAGCGTGGCCTGATTTTGAGCAACGGTGGCTTCGGCTGCAGATACCCGAGCTTGAGCTGCCCCCAATGCACTTTGGGAAACGCGCAAGGCACTCTCGGCCGCGTTGGCTTCTTGTGCGGCGGCGGCTTTAAGTTGTTTGAGGGATTGTAGGGTAGCTCTGGCTGCATCCAGATTACGCAAACGCTCATCCAGAGCCTGATCTGATTCTGCGCCTTCTTGGACTAAATATTCAAAGCGTTCAAACTCCGTTTCTGCCAGTCGAAGTTCTGCTTCTTGTGATCGCAAATCAGCGGTCCGGCTGGCAACCTCTGCTTGGGCCCGGGCGACGGCTGCGCGCTGTTGTTCAATGTTGGCGGCAGCTTGAGCTTGTTCGGCAGTAGCGGCACCGAGTTGGGCTTGGGCATTTTGCAGGGCGGCTTGCTGAATCGCAATATTGGAAATCTGAGCGCTAACGGCGGCTTGCTCCCGATCTTGTTGCAGTTCTACCAGTAACTGTCCGGGCTGAACTCGCTCTCCTTCTTGCACATAAATCCCGACGATGCGACCGTCTACTCGGGGCGAAATGGAAACGCGATCACGCGCTTTTAATGTGCCCACAAATTCACTGCTGTCCTCTAAGGTGCTCGTATTCAGAGGCACCCAACGTACAGACATGGGACCCATCGGCGGCGGTCCAGCAGGCGGCGGTGCGCCACAGGCAATCGTTAGGAGAGATACTGTTGCTAAACCGAGGACTTGAGTTGGAGACCACTTAGAACGCGTCATAAGTCAAATTAGTGAAGGTCGTTCTCAATCGGTCAGACTGTCTGGCTCGGAAATAAATTCCGAGTATTCCTTGAATACGCCGAGTAAACACAAGCGTTTCAGAAGAAGCTCGGAGCCAACCAAAAGACAGTGGATGATAAAGATTTCTTAATAATCATAAAAGGAAGTCAGGATAGTTCTTATCACCCAACTGGGGGAACTAGTGGTGGCAAGTCTAAAAAAATCGCAATCAACAGGAATGCCTAAGTTTTCAAAGGAACGATAGCGCAGTTGATAAGATTGCTCAGGCGAAATGCTACAGCTTGGTCTGATTGCGTCGCCATTGTTTAGCGAACTTAGCAAGATTAAGCCCTCATGGTTGAGACTTCTTGGACCCGGCAACATGTGCTGTCGTTAGCCGATTTCACCCCCACAGAGTACGAAGCTATTTTGCAGTCGGCTGCCAGTTTCCAGCAGACGGTCTTACGCGGTCGCACGAAAAAAGTCCCCGCACTCCAGGGTCAAGTGGTTGCCAATCTGTTCTTCGAGCCCTCCACCCGGACCCGCAGTAGTTTTGAACTCGCCGCTAAACGCTTATCCGCCGACACCCTCAATTTTTCGCCTGGAACCTCTTCTCTCTCTAAAGGTGAAACGATCCTCGATACCGCGAAAACCTATGTAGCGATGGGTGCCAATATCTTGGTAATTCGCCACAAACATGCCGGCGTCCCCCATGCGATTGCAAAAGCTCTGGAACCGCAAGTCAAAGTGCTCAATGCGGGAGACGGTCAGCATCAACATCCGTCCCAGGCTCTGTTGGATCTATTTACGCTCTGTAGCGATCTGGATCCTGAACAGCCGCGATTGGAATTATTGCAGGGTAAAAAAGTGGCTATTGTCGGCGATATTCTGCATTCACGAGTTGCTCGGTCTAATATTTGGTCGTTAGCCACAGCGGGCGCACAGGTGCATTTGGCCGGTCCGCCGACGCTTTTGCCGAAGCTGTTTAGTCAATTCTTACCCCCCGCCCTCGAACCGAATCTTCATCTCCATTGGCAGCTCCCGCCTGCACTTCAGGATGCCGATTTTGTCATGACGCTCCGGCTCCAAAAGGAACGGATGCGTGGACATTTACTGCCAAGTATGCAGGAATACCACAAGCATTACGGCATTACCCGCGAACGACTCCAGCTCTGTAATCCCGGCGTTAAATTGCTACATCCGGGTCCCGTTAATCGAGGGGTTGAGCTGAGTTCAGATGTAATGGATGATCTGGCGTTGAGTTTGGTTGAAACCCAGGTGACGAGTGGAGTCGCCATTAGGATGGCGTTGTTGTATTTGCTCGGAACCGCAAAGTCGAATTCTGTGATCGCCAGCTAAGCCTCTGTGCAAAACCAAGAGAGATGTTTAATTGGGTGGTCTTAAACAGAGAAATTAGCTTGACCCATAAATGGCGAGACTTTTCGTAACCTTATCCGGAATTATTTGGCGCCAGTCTGAATCCCTCTTTATCACACACCCAGGTCAAAATCATGAACTCAGAAATGACGTTTCTCCTCCAATTCGATCTGATCATCGTTGTCGCTTCCGTTGTGATTTGTCCGCTGATTCTGTGGGCAAAAACCAGTGGCAAGCGTACAGCGCCCGTTAAATAAATTGCTGAATTTAAACTTTGCATTTGATTCATTGGGCAGGTCGCTTTAGTTCTTCTACATCAATGCGTCTTGTCCACCGACCCTCGCTTTCCGTCAGCGTCCGTTAAGTCGGTAAATTGAGCGGACGATCTTGCTGATAGGGAATATTCAAGCTCCGCGCGATCGCAACTTTTTGTAGTTCTGTCCCTAAATAAAGAGCATGCTCCGTTTCCAGGGCAGGACAGGCGGCAGCAATTTGCTGATAGAGCTTTTGAGGATGGGTCCCAACGAAGCAATTTACCCGCTCGCCACTGCCAGGGGTTAGCTGTTCCACCACGACTTCATTATTCTGCAGCGTAATCACAAAACTACCGGTCGGATCACGATAAGTGCGCTGGCGTAAAATCCGTGGGTATTCTTTCTCGATTACTTGTTCCGCATGTTCCCAACAGTCGCTGTAGATGTGGGCACTTTGGCTCACCGTGATCAACGGTCCCAAAGTCCAGCGCGTGCCTGTTTCTTGTTGAATGCGATCGCCAATGTGGGCTTGAAGTGCTCTGAGTCCCATGGCGTTGGCGGGCCAAGCAGAGAACATATCGTTACTGCGGAAGGTTGCTGTTAAGGACAGTTCTCCGCCCACAATACGCACCCAAATATGATTTAAGCAGGGCGGACTGTCGCTATATTCAGCATCCGCCACATCCCACAAAGACATAACCACCCGGGCAGAGTTAGGTGCCTCACAAAGATTTGCGATCGCCGTTTCGACTTGATCAACGCCAAACCAAGAGCGTAGCCGTTGACCATAGGTATATTTCACTCCAGTTTGGTGCGGAGCATCGGCCAGAATTTGTTCGCAATAGTCTTGGATAAAGGTGGGTTGGATCGGTAAATAGTTAGGAACTGGAAAATAGAAGTTGGGCGGCTCATTCCGAACAATCGCCACTAAATCGATGAGTTCTTGCCAGGGACCGTAAGCACTGTCGCGAATAGTCCCAGTAGTTTTGATACGTTGAATGATTTTGACCCAGGTTTCGGCGATGGTTTCTCCCTCTAGCCGATGACCATAGCGCGGTCCTGGCAGCACTTGCGGTTGCGTTTCACTAATCGGAAAAGTTTGAGCCTCTCCCCACGGCGGCAAAAACTTGTCACTAAGTGTCTGGACTTTTGTGATCGCAGCTTTTAAATCGGTCTCCAAGAAGCACGTCACATTTTCGCGGAGCTGAGTCAGAGCCATTTCCGAAATTTCGATATCGATAAAGCCCGGAATTTCGGAGTTAATGCGCCAACAGTCTCGCCCAGTATCTGTTTGTGAACGCGTAAAACCGTGCTCAAAAAAATCCGCTAAGCACAGACAACTGCAGGAATTTTGGTCTTCGCGGGTCGCGGAAAGGGCTACCAAATAACGCACCTGTGGATTTGCCAATAAATTCCGCAGCAGCGGACTAATGCCTCGGGTCGGGCTATACAGATTTCCAATGGCAGCATATTGCTCAGGCGCTAATTTTTTTGCGATCGCAGTTTTGAGAGTCCATCCTGTTGCGATCACAGTAAAACCTGTGCCGCAAAGTATCTGCCCAGATTTATACAGTGGCCGATAATTCTTGAGAGAAAGGGGGGAAGCGGTCACGAGCGGAGAACCCAAAAGCAGATATTGCGGCCTTCAGCATAACGCTAGCACCCAGAAAATTAGACTCGCTTAGGCAAACTAAGCAATAAGTAAACCTCTTGCAGGAATCGAAAAATTGAACGATTTTAATGGGTTTTACCCACCAACAAATGGGTCCGTGCAAGAGGTCTAGTATATGGCTCCCAGATCCACCGCTCATCTGATAAGGCCCCCTTTGAGATCTGGAGCCAGATTATAGTTTGCGATCACATGAAAATTTCCTCAACGCTTTTTTTCACGGAAGTCATTTACAAAAAGGGCCAGATTTGTGCCAGAGCGATTTGAAACGAAGCGACTCCGAATTAAAGATGTTCCAATCGATCTGGTGTTAGCAGCCATAAAAAGTACGGATGTCGGGAAAAGTCTTTTAAAGATCGTCAACTAAATGCTTTGACAATCTTAAAGCTAAAGCACCGAGAGTTCGAACTGGATTCGCTGCAGAGCTAAACGGCATAACTGACATGTCACAGACATACAAGCCATCATTATTGATAACTTGTAAATTCTGATCGACTACAGAATCAGCTTGAAATCCTTCAGTCCAAGCAGGCTTATAGGGCATACGTAAAGTCCCAATTGCATGATGCACTGTCCCATAACCAAAATTATTGAAGGGACCATACCAATTCTCACCTTGTGGTCGGGCCTCATTCCCAAAGAAGCTAAACTTGGACAGAATTTGGTAGGTCAAATTATTGAGAGTCCAGTAGACCTCATCTGCACTTTTGTTCCAGTCAGCGAGCGCTGGGAATCGACTTTGGTAGAGATAATTCACATCGCGGTGATCTTTGAAGAAAATTTTCGACTTGTAATCATCGGCGCCGTGAGGGCTGACGATATTACGATCTTCCAGAGGATTCCCGAAGCTAAATTTAATATCGATAGTTACTTCGTCAATCCCATCGATCGTGGGACTGCTGGGATCGTTTTCTCGCCGATGCCAATATTGTCCATTGATATTCATTTCAATATTAAATGGATAGCGAACAGAGCCATCAGCCTCTCTGTTGCCACGGGAGTAGAGCATAATTTTCCCATGGTCGTCAGTATTGATGATAATTGGACCAATATTTGTAACTTTAGCAGAGATGGGGTTTGTTGTTGGGTGGTCGGTCAACCCTAGTCCAACTAAGCGTTGTACCTCTTCGGGAAGCCGATCATAAACATTCGAGCGAAGAATTATTTTGGGGCTTTCAATCGAACCAGCCGCAATCACTACTTTAGGGGCAAAAAAGCTCCGCCTGTCTTGGGTTATGGTATCAACTACTTTAACCTCATACGTTCCATTGTTCAGGCGATCGACTGATTCGACATAGCTATTCAATTTGACATTGAACTCTTTCTTTTCACCGGGTCGATTGAGATTGCCCACCAATCCGAGCTGATTGATCAGTAACTCGGCCGTATTGAAAACCCCCGTCGGCTCAATAAAGAAGTCATCTGTCAAGACACCATTCGAGTTTAGGTAAGGCTGGTGCAGAGCTCGGGGTGTCTCGACGATTACAAACTCATTGTTTAGCTCTGTATTGCGCAAATAGTTAACAATGTCGGCGCTAACTTTACCCATCGAAACAGACTGATTCATGATCTTGCTTGCGCGGGTCAAGTAAGTCTCACTCAGTTCTTGGCGAACGTCTCCAGGGAAATACTCCAGCTCCCAATCCTGAATAGAAGGAATTAAACCCGACCAAAAGATTGCCCGTCCCCCAAAATTCAGCTGGGG
>JBCDHF010000139.1:0-10870 GCA_038750375.1 Cyanobacteria bacterium P01_H01_bin.15 | reverse complement strand
TCTGGCTGCGGGAAATCAACCTTGGCAAGAGCGATTCTTCGCCTCCAGCCGATCCACAGTGGTCGGATTATTTTTGACAATCAAGAAATTTCCCAGTGGAGACCTCGTGAACCCAAGTTGCGATCGCTTAGGCGAGACCTGCAGATAATTTTCCAAAATCCTTACAATTCGCTAAACCCCCGGCTCCCGGTGGGGCAAGCGATCTTAGAACCGCTTCGAATCCACGGCATCGGCGATCGCAAGAGTCGCCAAGAGCGCATTGCGTATCTTCTAGATCGCGTCGGTTTGGATGAGAGTGCCCAGAAGCGATATCCTCATGAGGTCTCTGGTGGACAGCGACAGCGAATCTGCATTGCTCGGGCCCTTGCCACCAACCCACGCTTTATCATCTGTGACGAATCTGTTTCCGCTTTGGATGTGTCAGTACAAGCCCAAGTGCTCAACCTGCTTCAAGAACTACAGCAAGAATTGGGATTGACCTATATTTTCATTTCTCATGATCTCAGCGTGGTTAAATTCATGAGCGATCGAATCTTAGTTATGAACCGAGGTCGCATTGAAGAAATTGGGCCAGCAGAGCAAATCTACCAGCAACCCCAAACCGACTATGCGCGATCACTGATTGATGCGATTCCGACAGGTTGTACAACTGCCCACTGATTTAATTCCTTTCGACAAATGAACTTAAAGGCACTGAGCCGCCTGATAACACCTCTCTGCTAGAAAATGGCGGCCGTCTACCGTTAAGATCGACACAGTTTTTCAGGAGTTTACCCCATGCTCTTAAAGTCAACTACTCGTCATATTCGTATTTACGCTGCCACCATCGACGATGGCGAATTGGTGCCCAGCGACAACGTTTTGACCATGGATATCGACCCTGACAATGAATTTAACTGGACAGAAGAGACGCTAAATCTCATCCATCGTAAATTTGACGAACTGGTTGAGCAAGCTAGCGGCCAAGAGCTGAGTGACTATAATTTGCGCCGGATCGGCTCTGATTTGGAACATTTAGTCCGTGAACTTCTTTTGGCAGGAAAAATCAGCTATAACCTAGACACCAGAGCCTTAAATTACAGCATGGGACTACCACGAGTGGATAGTCCAGAAACGGCGGGAAAATACTAGCGTTGTTCAAGGTTTGGACAATGGTTGAGTTGGAATCATTGTGGTGCTCTCTAATTAATTTTCTTCCTGGAATCAAATCAAACGCTAAAGCGGTCAAATTGCGATAGGGCTCCTACTTTTCTCCATTTTTAGTAAGTGTTCATGCTCTCCTAAGGTCAAAAATCCCGTATAAATGCTCAAGGATTCAGACCTCGCAGGTTTAAAATTCAGTGAAGTTCAGCAAGTGTGCTGAATTTTCTGGGCGTTAAACGTGGCGCAATAGAGAGAGAAAAGATCTGAAAAGACCTTCTATGTTGTGGATCATCGGAACCCTATCCAAGTACGCCTCACTATGGAACAGTTTTCCCTCGCTTGAGAGTTAGCGTTGTTAATGTCGAACACTGCCATCGAAATTCTCTGTGCCAATCCCCGCTGCCAGTCAGTGAATCGACATGACGCTGCCCGCTGCCACGAATGTGGTTCACCATTAGTGCTTCGATATTTGCGTGCAGTTGGGGAGGGCGTTTCTACCTGTCCCCCCGGGACTCTTATGGGAGATCGATATCGCGTTTGTGCACCAGAAATCGTTCTCGATACCAAACCGGGGCAACCGCCCCATGTGACCCAAACCATTCCCGATGGCTTATTGCCCTATTTTCAGCTCTTTCCTCAACGACTTCATATTCCTCAGATTTATGGATTCACAACCTATCAACATCAGTTAGTTTGGTTGTTTGAATACGGCAGTATTCCCATGGGTGATGCAGCGCAGCCACAAGCCCCCAATTTGTTGCTCGGCTTGACTTCTGTTTGGGAGAGCGCTAATTCGCTACGACAGCTTAATTGGCTTTGGCAAATCGCTCAGCTTTGGCAGCCTCTCAAGCGCCTGAATCAAAGCGCAACCCTACTCAATTTGGAACTGCTACGCACTAATGGTGGGCTTTTGCAAGTTTGGGAGCTACAACCCGATAAAAACCGTTCGCCGGAACTTACTGACCTGGGCAAAGCGTGGCGTACGCTAATTCCTAACTCCGCTAAATCCATTCGACAACTTCTGACTCATCTTTGCCAGGCAATGGAGCGGGAGCGTTTAACTCATTGCGAACAACTGCTGGCTTTTTTGGATAAAGCGATTGTCGAAGTTAGTCAACAAAGTCAGCGCTCTTATCGACTCTATTGTCGAACTGACCAAGGGCCGACTCGGGATCATAACGAGGACGCCTGTTTTCCTCCAGATGATAAGGTCATTTATCGAGACGATGCCCTCCCCGATCAGCCTCAATTACTTTTGGTTTGCGATGGTCTAGGGGGTCAAGATGGCGGTGAAATCGCATCGGATTTAGCGATTAGTTCTTTGCAGGCGACGCTGGTTGATACCTCTTGGGTTGAGCGCGGCGGAAATGCCGGTGCTAATCTTCTCAAATTGGAGCGGGCGATTGCTCAAGCCAATGACGTTATTTGTGATCGCAACGATCAAGAATCGCGGATTGAACGTCAGCGTATGGGGACAACGTTAGTTTTAGCCATGGCGTTAGGTCCTGAACTGTACTGTGCTCACGTGGGGGACTCACGCATTTATCGCATTACCTCCAGCGGCTGCCATCAAATTACAGTCGATGATGATCTTGCTTCCCGTGAAGTCCAGTTGGGCTACGCCTTTTATCGAGAGGCCTCTCGTTATCCCAGTGCAGGAGCCCTAGTACAAGCGCTGGGGATGGACAAGTCAACCCTATTACGCTCCAATATTCATCGATTTATCCTGGATGAAGACTGCCTATTTCTACTGTGCTCTGATGGTCTGAGCGATTTCGATCGCGTTGAACAATATTGGTCATCAGAACTCTTGCCCGTTTTGGCAGAAGAGCGGGATGTCGTCGGGGCAGTCAATCAACTCCTCAATATCGCCAACACTGAAAATGGACATGACAATGCCACTGTTGGCTTATTGCATTGCCAAGTTTCTTGGGGACCCCATGTGCCATCAGTGCACTTAAGCGACCTAGAAGTCCTGGCTAACGAATCAGCAAATCCTCTCACTCCGAGTAGTCTGCTTAACTCGCCTATATTCCGTTGGTTTAGCGCCTGCGCTGGCGTGATCATAGCTCTGATTTTGGTCGGCACTAATTTGCCACAACCCATACAGTCTCGACTGCTTCCTTTTCTCGCTGAGCCCAACAGAATAATTCAACCCCAAAATTAGGCTAACGAGTTCAAATTCTAAATGGTTTAAGATTTGAGGAGTCCAATCCCCCCCATCAGGAACAGCCCATGCATGGTACTCCGGGTCTCTGCTTGCAAGTGGCGATTGCCCGTTTGACCGAGGCGGGGCGATTTGCAGTCTGGGTGACCCGTGCCCCATATGCGGGTGGTTATGTTCATCACGATCTCGAGTGGCCTAGTGAGCTGACTCAATGTTGGTTAGCTTGGCAAGAATTATTTGCACTTCACGAACCCCACCAAAACTTGCCGGGTGCGGCTCAACTAGCGAAGATCCACCTTGACCTGGGAGAACCTAATTTCTCAGGCAATCGATTAATGCAAGAGTTAGGCGTTCAGCTTTGGAACTGGCTGTTTAGTGGTCCGGTGGCCCAGACCTTAGCCCATAGCCAAGGTTTGGCAATCGGTCAAAATGATTGTTTGCGATTGCGCCTTGAATGTCGTGACGCTAATTTAATTCCCTTGCCTTGGGAGATCATGCAGCCTGAACTCGGGAAATCCCCTATAACCACCAGTCAGAGGCTTTTCTTTAGTCGCACAACCTCTGCCGTTGATTCGCTCAAACTATCAGCGGCTTCTGAATATTTGAGAATTTTGCTGGTATTGGGAGAACCAGATACCCCTGGACAAAAGTGTCTTGCACTAAAACAAGAAGCCGACGCTTTGCAGCAAGCGGTTAAAAATGGAATTCAGCAGTCTGTTCGTGATCCTTTAACGCCGAATTTGTCTTTCAAAGTCACAACATTAGTTCAGCCGACCATTCAAGAACTCGTAACAACTTTACAATCTGAATCCTATAACCTCTTTCTTTACAGTGGGCATGGGGCTCCAGGGCCCGATGGCGGCTACATTTATCTGGCTCCTGGTGTCACTTTGAGCGGAACAGAGCTAGCCCAAGCGTTGGTGCGGACTGGGGTTATTCTGGCTGTGTTTAATACTTGCTGGAGCGCGCAGCTCAGTCTCGGTCAAGAAGCTCTGCATCGCAGCAGCTTGACAGAAGTTTTACTTCATCATGGCTTGCCAGCCGTATTGGGCATGCGTGACTCCATTGCCGATCCGGAAGCATTGAGCTTTATTCAAAGCTTTATGCAGGCCGTTGCTAGCCGTAAATCAGTCGAAGAAGCGACCGCGATCGCAAGACAAGAACTCCTGACTCTTTTTAAGTTCAATCAACCCGCTTGGACGCTGCCGATTTTGTATGTTCACCCGGAATTTAGCGGATCTGTGATTGCGCCACTGGCTGACGAGCCTCTAGAAGAGCTGACCTTTATACCCACCAATCTCAATCCACGGCGTTTTCCGAACGCCCGTGTCCGTTTTATTGAAGACCCCGAGCTGGTGACACCTGTAAATGGGGGGCTATTGCGAGTGGGACGTCACCCAGATAACGACTTGGTCGTTGGTGAGCGCTGGGTCAGCCAGCATCACGGAGAAATTTTTTGTCGAGAAACGGTTGCTTCAGACGGACAGGGTTATCGCTACTTTTTTCGTGATTTTTCTCGATTTGGGACCTGTGTTTATGTAGAAGACTCTTGGCAGAAAATTCACCATGCCGAATTACCATTGCGGATGGGGACTCGCCTCCGTTTTGGTAGCGAGATAGGCCCTACCTTAGAGTTTTTACTGGACGTTGAAGACCGATCAACCACGACCCCCTGCTAGTCGTCACTAACAATTATTGTGTAGAGAAATTCAGCAGCAAAGTGTTGCTCCAGCCTTATTTGCCATAATTTTTATTACATTAAGACGCCGATGAAAGTTAATCTCGATACTCGATCGGCAATTTTTTACTCTGCTTGTCAGGCACTTCGCAAAGATGCCGCGTATCAAATATGTATTATTAGAACTTCATCGAAGAAAAAGTAAGTCCAAAATAAACGATATAGAATTTACGGAATCTCAATTCATTCTCTGTAGACTTTACTGTCGCCCAAGCAATCGTATAAATCTCGTTCATTTCAATCTCAGGTGCCTCATGACACAATCTACGCCTTTTGCGTCCGACCCCTTATCAAGGCTCGCAGATGAACCTCACGCGGAAACCTTATTTTCTGACCTGCTGAGTAAAGAACCTTACCCATGGGAGCCCGCTAATCCCGATAGTCAAGACTTTTTCCTGCGACAAGAAGCAGAATTATCCTTAGCGGATATTTGGAGTGATGCTGAATTAACTCAGCAATCGGATCGCTTTTTCGCAGGTCTGACCCATCGTTGGCAGTCTGCAAGTGATGACGCACTGGTTATTCACTTAAGCCGTCGTTTTGCCGGCGTGCCAGCTAAATGGTTAGTCGCGATCACAGATCAAGCGCGGGAGATGGCTAATACCACCCTGGATGAAATTGAAAAGCTGGTGAGCTGTGTACAGCCGGTGTTAAATCAATGGGCTCTCAGTGACCTACAAGTTGTTGCCCGTCCTGTCGCTTTTGCAATGCGTGCTCAATCCACTCAAAATGACTTGCAAAAACCGTGGGATAGACTGTCCGATGTGGAGCAAGCTCGGCTGAGTCTTCAGATTGCTCATGCTGCGCTGGCGGAATTGGAGACTCAATAGCTGTTTCTGCGTACTCGGGCTTTGAAGTCTAAACGAGATCATTAATTATTGCGCGACAGCGATTAAACTTCTAAACCCTAGTTGTCTCTACAATTAGGGTTTTACTCTCAAAAATCGCGAAGCTAATTTCAGGGCGTGACCGATTCAGGGGATGACGGGTTCTCCAGGCGTTCTTGCTGCTGGCGCTTAAAGTCGAGGGCCGCATCGTCTAGCTTTTGATTAGAATCTTCTCGAAATTCGGTCGCACTGCGACCATTGTTTAAGCGGGAGCGATGGATCAACTCAAACGGATCGATGCCATCAAGCGTGCCGGTATTTGCATCGACATCTCCGGATGGAAAAGGGTCTTGTTGCTGCGGGTCGTAGTCCACCTGTGCCTGTACAGGGACCGCTGTCATCACTAACGTCGTTATGACGAGGGCAGAGCCATAAAAGTGCTGTTTGCGCATGAGTTTTCTCAATGGAATTGGACTGTTGTTACTAAAGATTATGAGGAAGTATCGATATAGAGTAATTTCTGGAAAAAGGGGAGAACGCGATGCCTTTGCCAATTGTCCCAGTCATAGACCGCTGAGTTCGGCAAGCGGTTCAAGATGCAACGGAGGACTTTCTGCCTGGAATTGAGTTAGTAATTGACGAAATTCTTCGCCGTTAATGGTTTCTGTGTCGATTAGAATATCCACCAAGCGATCCATGGCGTAGCGATTCTCCTCCAGGATCTTTTTCGCTCGAACGTAGCAGCGCAAGACAATTTCCCGAATGCGTCCGTCGATCAGGGTCGCAATTTCATCTGAGTATTCTGGACGATTTACGCTATCTCCGTTGCCGAGAAAGATGGGTTCGCTATTCCCTTCCAGCGCGACCAACCCTAAATCAGACATACCAAAGCGTGTGACCATTTGACGGGCCATGGCAGTCACCTTTTCGAGATCATTGCTAGCGCCTGTGGTCACTTCCGCATCCCCAAAAACGGTGGCTTCCGCGGCTCGTCCGCCCAGAGTGCCGGTAATGCGTGCCAGGATCTGTGAGCGCGTCATTAGCCCCTGTTCTTCGTCTGGGGTAAACCAGGTCAACCCTTTGGCTTGTCCGCGGGGGATTAAGGTGACTTTTTCCACCGGGTCATGGTCTGGACAGAGGGTTCCAACCACTGCATGGCCCAGCTCGTGATAAGCAATCAGCCGCTTACTTTTGCTGTCGACTAAAGCCGCACCTTCCATGCCCGCAACAACGCGATCAATGGCTGCATCAATTTCGGACATGCCGATGGCATCTTTCCGACGTCGAGCGGTTAGAATCGCCGCTTCGTTTAGAAGATTCGCCAGATCAGCGCCGGTAAAGCCGGGCGTTCGTCGCGCAATTGCAGCCAGACTAATTTCAGGGGCGACCTTTTTGTCTCGGGCATGGACTTCTAAAATGCCTTGACGACCTTGTAAATCGGGATAAGTAACCAGAACCTGGCGATCAAAGCGACCGGGGCGAAGCAGGGCTTTGTCTAGCACATCTGGGCGGTTGGTCGCGGCAATAATAATAATTCCGGTATTCCCTTCGAACCCGTCCATTTCAGTGAGGAGCTGATTTAGGGTCTGTTCCCGCTCGTCGTTGCCGCCGCCAATGCCACTGCCACGTTGACGTCCCACCGCATCAATTTCATCGATAAAAACTAAACAGGGGGCGTTCTCTTTTGCCTTTTTAAACAGATCGCGCACTCGTGAAGCGCCAACGCCGACAAACATCTCCACAAATTCGGAGCCGGAAATACTAAAAAATGGCACTCCTGCTTCGCCCGCAATTGCTTTGGCAAGTAACGTTTTGCCGGTTCCTGGCGGACCAATTAGCAAAACGCCTTTTGGAATTCGCGCTCCCACGGCGGTGAATTTATCAGGTTCCTGCAGAAAGGTAACCACTTCTTGAAGTTCTTCTTTGGCTTCTTCAATCCCGGCGATATCCGTGAATATGACACCGGTTTTAGCCTCCATTTGGAATCGGGCGCGGGAGCGCCCAAAGTTAAAAGCTTGCCCTGAAACGGCTGCTGACCGTCGCAAAATCAGAATTAAACCGCCAAATAGGACGATCAATAACAGCATATTGACTAAAAAAGCGGAAAGGGCAGAACTATTTGCACCATCCCGAATGCCGAATTCTACTTTATGTTTACGGAGTTGCTCATACAGTTCGGTATTATCTCGCGAAAATAGCTGTACTTCTAATGGTTCAGAATCAGCTTTCTGATCTTTTAGAGAGACAAATGCGTGTTGGTTTGTTCTATCGATGGTTACTTCTTTCACCTGTCCAGCTTCAATTTTGTTGAGAAAATCGCCGTAGGTAAAGTCTTTTTTTTCGCCATTGGCAATCGCGGCGGGAACCAACAAAAATAGTTGAAGCAGCAGCCCTAGTCCAATAGTGGGTATGGAGCAGGAGCGTTCAGAGCGAAACCGAGAGCTGGGCAATAACTTCATAAGAGAGTAGACGGCACATACAGGTAGTAAAAAACGAACTGCGGTGAAGCTTCATCTCAGGCTATCGTCTTTCGGCTGAGCTTGCCGACGATAGCGAACATCTTGCAGAACGTTTCCTACCCCTAGGATAATTCCTCTGCCAATAAGACCGATACCCCGACCAATGACTTCGGTTAAAAGATAGACCATACCACGACCGGTCCAGTTCACCAGGCCCTGGAGCCGAGGGGCTAGAGCATCTCGCGATTCGAGGATCAAGGTCACCGTTAAGCCCCACCCTCGGAGCTGGGTGAGTTCTCGTTGGCGCGAGACGTACAGGTAAGTTGAGCGCAACTCCGAACCAGCGAAATAATCGACAGAGTAGCGGCTTTCAAAAATATCTTGAGGAGACTGCCATAGACGAGCTTGACGAGCACTCCAACTAAGTTCGTTGCGGAAGCGAGCAAGCTCACGGGATGACACCCAGCGCTGAGCGTAAAGAGCTTGCGCAATAGCTTTTTCTTCACTGAAATTATTTAAAATCACCTGCATCACCGCATTTGCAAGGGCGATAAGTAGATTTTCAGTCAGAAGCTCTTCGCGATCGCGATTACTGGCAGGACCACTGAGAATTTCTTTACCCGGAGGAAGTGACGTCTCAAATAGCAGATGGGCAAAGGTTTCTGACAAGAGAGGTAGCCGGTTAAAAACTTCGGACATGAATTCGTCCGTTTCTCGCTGCAGAATTGTTTCGAGTTGAGCAACAGAAATCGGTAAAGATTCCTGTTGTCGTAAAAAAATTAGAGTCGCTGACTGCCACAGCTCAATCAAGGCGCCTGGCAGTTTAGTTGATAGCTCTGGGCGGCTAATTTCTAAGGCCCGTAGTTCATTTAAACAATGACTCAAACGCTCAGTAATCAAATTTAAGAGTTCTTGTTGGCGCTCACTGCCTAGGATGTCGAGGGCTAGGGGGCGATTGGTCAAATTTCGTAAGGGCGTGGCTGAGCGTAGGGACGACGGCATCAGGGGCGCTGTCGTTTGGGGGACGAGGGCTTGCACTGTTGGGGGATTCGATGTGTCAGAAGAACTCATCGTTGCCGCGCGTTCCGTTGGAGCCGTTTCGTTTTCCAAAATGACTTCCTCAACGGGGAGGAAAGCTTGAATTAACCAGCGAGCAGTTTGTAATTCCCGCTGGCGACCACTCCAAAAGAGCCAATCTCCTAAAGACAGGGCGGGATTTTGTACCTGTATCCGAATACGTGCCAACTCCGCGTCGATTTGCCTTAGACCCAAGTAGCGAGTCTGACTAAGTCCCTGGCGAGTACGAGTTTGACCGTATTTAGCGGGCCAATATGTATCTCCGGCACCGAGCTCTTGCAGCGCTCGAACCAGGACGCCAATGTCTGCTCGCTTAGAGCACAGACCCTGGATGGGCAAGGCTCGAGCTTGGGCTGGGGTGGCGCGATCGCTAAGGAGCAAAATTGGGAGCGCTGGAAATTTACGCCGAAGTTGTTGACAGAGCTGTCGGGCTTTGCGACTGACCTCGCCCCTTAGACCGACAATGAGCACCTGAGGTTGCTGAGTTTGCAAACTTGTGATCGCAGACTGACTATCGAGAGAGGGGAGAACTTGCAAAGAATCCTGCTCCGCCAAAACGGCTGCAAATCCTCGACGATAGATGGGATCATCATCGATGAGCTGAATAGATAAAAAAGACTTCCCTGCGTTTTCACTAGAGGTCATGACAGTCTGCGCCGGCTATGCTCGACGTGCGATAGCGACCGCGTTAGATGGCTGATACCCAGGCCAGAGAATAAATTTGTTTTTATAACTCTTCATGGGCAGATTGCGAATACGAGAATCTAACAACTACTAGCCACTGGCTCAATTACAAGGTGCCGCAGATTGAAGTTGCAGTACAACTTTATCAATGCCGGTAACCAAGGCATTGCCGTAAACGCCAGGTTGGTTCACCAAAATGCTGAAAATCAAGGTGCCGTGGTGAGGATTTTCCAGGTATCCAGACAGGGCTCTGACTCCCCGTAAGGTGCCCGTTTTTGCGTAAACAGCCCCCTGCGCTGAGGTTTGGCGCATCCGATTGCGCAGAGTCCCGCTGACGCCAGCAACGGGCAAAGAACTCAGAAAAACATCGCGGTTTTGGTCGCTGTGCATTGCCCGCAATAAGTTAACTAAAGTCCGAGGCGTGGTGAAATTATTGCGGGATAGACCTGAGCCATCCGCAATGCGAAATCCTTCCGGACTAATCCCCATTTCAGTAAGCGCTTGTTTCGCCGCCCAGGCCCCCCCGATATGCTTAAGCAATCTTTCCGCGTATTGATTATTGCTGCGCAAATTGGTGGTTGTCACCCAATCTCGCACGGATTTAGAAAAGATCGCGTCTTCCGGTCGGAGGCGTTGGAGTGCGGCTGCAGTTGTCAACAGTTTGGTATTGGACGCTGGAATCAAAAAGCTATTGGCGTTGTAGTGATAGACGATTTCGCCGCTTGCCAGGGACTCCACTAAGATGCCCCACTTCGCTCCTCGGTAAGTTGGCGCT
>JBCDHF010000138.1:0-10909 GCA_038750375.1 Cyanobacteria bacterium P01_H01_bin.15 | reverse complement strand
GCAACCCCTCCGGCGACAAACTCCCCAATGACTGCCGCACCCGCGCCTTTACCTCTCGCTCAAACCCATACCGCGAAATCGGCTTTGCACCTTTCTCCCGCTCCAGCTCATCAAACCCACACTGCCGCCAATATTTTTTGACATTTCCCCCCGTCGCAACCATATCCGCCGCCATCACCGCCAACACCAACGGATGCCCCTCAAACATCCTCCCCAACCGTTGCAGATAATGTTTAGCTGTTGTCTCTACCGATAATCCCTGCTTCGCGAAAAGCGCCAACTGCTCATCATCCGAAAGTCCCAGTAAATCTTCCTGCGCCCACAACCCCGGCACCTTCGAGCCGACCGTCCGCAACTCCCCCGGCAAATCTTGCGAAGTCACAATCACCTGACTCGCACAATCTCCTCCCGTCAGCAACCGCTCAAAAAACGCCAACCACAGCTCATCCCCAAACTCCGTCCAACACTGTTCCTCATTCCCTTGCAGCACCTTCTCCAGCGAATCAATCTGCACCCGAAACGCCTGAGTCCGCAACCGCTCCAGCAAGTGATCTAATAAATTCCCAGGATCTTTTTGATCTTCAACCGTCAGCTCTTCCCCTAGCTCCCGCAACAGCGCCGCCCCACCGCTCGCAAAATCCGCCGAATACTCACTCGTATCCAAATTCAGCCGCCGATAGGTTTTTCCATCGTCCAGCTCCGCCACAATCCGCTCAATCAGCGCCGTCTTGCCAATCCCGGTAATCCCTACTAACGCTAAAACCCTGCAATCACTCTGAATTACTCCCCGCAACCGCTCCGTAACCTTAACCCGCTCGACCCAAGTCGCCTGCTGAAAAACCGCCCCCACAGCCCGCTGATTGTTCGTTTTTCTAGGTCGCTTAACCTTAGTCTCAACAACCGCTTCAATCGCCGCAGATGCTATCTCAGGTTCTTTTTTTTTACCGCCTAAACTCGCAACAACCCGCCGCAAACCCTGCGCTACATCCAGAAACGCTTCATCTTGGTCATCCCACTTCACCACCGGCTTCCCATCCTTCGGCAGCGCCTGCAACTTCGCAAACGGACTATCCCGCCAATCCGACGGCTTCAAAATCACCGGAATCACCCGAGCAGTTCCCGCCTCATGACGCTCCATCGCCCGCTGCATCTCGATATCAAAACAATATTTCGACGCCAAAAATCGCGGTGTGACGAGCAGCAACACAATCTCCGCTGCCTCCAAACTCGCCCGAATTTCTTCTGCCCACTCAGCCCCGGCTTCAATTTGTCGATCCTGCCACGGCGCAATCAAACCCGCCCGCTTCAACGGACTCAGATGAATTTCTAACTCTTCCTTGAGGTCTTCATCCTTGTGCGCGTAGGAAATAAAGAGCTTTTTCGCAGCCATGACCGAGCGTTCGGAGTACAGAAACTACACTCATTGTGCCTGACCTGCCCAGAAATCGCGAATATACCGCTGAATACAACCATTACCCAACCGGACTCATGACAATCCCAATGCTTGAAGCTGAGCCTGCGCCTTTTGCAACGACTCTTCCCACTCTTTCACTGGCTGACTATCGGCAACAATCCCTGCTCCCACTTGTCCCCAAATATTGGAGATAGCACTATCTTGAGACGTCAACAGCAAAGTCCGGATCAAAATATTCAAATCACAATTGCCGCGATAGTCCAAATAACCACAAGACCCATAAAATAAACTTCGTCGTAACGGCTCCAGCTCTTCAATAATTTCTAAACACCGCACTTTTGGGCATCCCGTAATCGTGCCTCCCGGAAACACCGCTTTGATGGCTGCGATCACATCGAGGTCAGACCTCAGCTCACCGCGCACATTACTCACCAAATGCATCACGTGACTGTACCGCTCAATCACCAACAGTTCATCAACTTCCACCGTCCCCCACTGACACACCCGCCCCAGATCATTCCGTTCCAGATCCACCAACATGATGTGTTCCGCCAACTCTTTGGCATTAAGCTGTAGTTCCTGCGCAAGACGTTGATCACTCTCGGGTGTGACGCCCCGCGATCGCGTACCGGCAATTGGTCGAGTTTGGAGCTGTGAGCCTTGTTTATGCAGCAGCCGTTCAGGGGAGCAGCTAATGAGCTCACCCCACGGCGTCCGCCAATAGCTTGCAAAGGGTGACGGGTTGATGGTCTGCAATCGGCGATAGATAGCCCAGCCGTTGGATTGAGTGGTCGCCTGAAACCGCAGAGATAGATTGGTTTGAAAAATATCCCCGGCATGGATATACGCCTGAGCGCGATTAACCGCATCGATAAACGCTTCCTTAGACCAAAGAAACTGCAAAGAACTCGCCAGTTGAGGGGATGAACGAACCGAAACAGGACGCTCGGTTTCTAATTTTTGTCGATATGCGATCGCAGTATCTGGATCACTAGTGGCTAGCCACAGAGACTGAGTTTCGTGGTCGAGTACCGCAAAAACCGCTGGTTCGTACCAAAACGCCACCGGAAAAGGAAGTTGCTCCGGATTGCGCCAAGGTAACAGCTCAATTTCCCAGGCAGCATCGAACCCGAGCCAGCCCAACCATCCGCCAACAAAAGGTAACTGTGAAGGGACTCCTTCTCCCCGTAAGGATGAACCGGAGGCTAAGCGTGAACCCAGACAAGGAAAAATATCGCCTAGTGCTGGTGTCCAAATATGCGGACGGTTAGCAGTATTTCGAGGCGGCCCCGCACAGATGGAATAGCGAGCTTGAGGCTGATCTTCTGGATTGGGATAAGGACTTTCTAATAAAACTGAGATCGCAGATGTGCTGAACAACTGCTCAAAAACCTCTGAGCCAGAGCGGCCATCCAGGGGCAACGTTTGCCAAAACCAGGGTTGCAAAGAGTTCGCGACAGCTTGCGGCATTGTGTCAGAGAAATCCCAAAAATTCAGCCCATATGACCATATCGAACCCGTGCCCACCAAAATCCGAGCACTAATGCGATCGCCAACCCATCGAACCAGCGAAGTCGGAGCTGATGCCAAAGAACGCGGTGGGTATCCGGCGTGGTAAATCCCCGTGTTTCCATGGCCATGGCGATTTGTTCTGCTCGTAATAGTAAGTTTTGAAAAAGTCGCTCGGTCACAACAATCCAAATTTGGGCGCCGCCTTTGAGGCCCAGCTTAGACCAATTAATTCCTCGGGTTTGAATGGAACGGCCGAGGTTTTGCACTTCTTCCATAACCAAGGGAATAAACCGCAAAGAAAGGGTGAGCGTTAAGGCAATTTCTGTGATGGGTAAACCCAGTTTACGCAGCGGTAGCGATAAATCTTCTAAGCCCGCCGTAATTTCTTCCGGAGCGGTCGTGAGCAAGTACAAACTGCTGCTATACAGCAACGTAAACAGCAAGGTGCTCAGCCGGATTGCTAAGTCTAGGGAGCGCTGGGTAACTTGAAAGCGAGAGTATTCGAACAAAATATACCGGTAACCCCCTGGCCGCGCTATCAGTTCAGGCGTATCGGGTAAACGCGGTTGATACTGGATGCCCATGCCGTCTGGCAGCACACAAGTCATGACAAAAATTAAGGTGCAAACAATCAGCAGCCAACCAATTTGCTGCCGCAGCGCCCGCCATGGAATGCCAGCTGAAATGCTGATAGCCAAGAGCACCACAACCAAACCGATCCGCCACCAGTCACTGGCGAGTAAGGGCGACATTAAAAAACTCAAGAGCCATCCCAATTTCACGCGCGGGTCTAAATGATGTAACCAGGTAACCGGTTTTTCTAGATAGAGACCCAACGGCAGCGATCGCAATAAATCCATATTTTTTTGAGCTCAGCAGTAAGCAATCGAGGAAATAGCAACTATTTATAGCCTTCGCCAGATCGCTTAGGACACTTCTGATTTTGAGTTGTCTAATCATAGAGCGTTCTGGCACGCAGCCCCACCTTACGAAGGTAGCGACTGCTATAACGTAGCGCCCACGGGCTCTAATTTACCCGCCTCAGACGAAAATAAAGAGATAAAGCGCTCTGAACACATTTCCGAAAATTTTATCCTCCTAGCCAAGGAGCTTTGGGCATCCCCAGATCACAGAGCACACGGTCCAATTGGCAAAAAAACGAATTTTCATCCAGGAATTTTCAGTGGATGTACTGAAGACACTCTTTGAACAACAGTCTATCCCTCAGTAATTTAGTGTGTCTCAAAAGAACATGCTGCCTCTTTAAAACTCTTTGTTGTTACTTCAAATTTATGAATATTGCTCAGATTACCCAGCAAGCGCTTGATAGCGGCACTCTCAATTCAGGCATGGTGAATATTTTGGAAAACTTGATGTGGAATTCTCAATTACAAAATGAGGACTTATCAGCTCTCTATCGTTTACAAGCACTACTAGAAGAAGGCTACATCACAGTTTTGAAATCGACTCAGGGAGAAGCCAGACCCATCACCCACCCTAAACCTGTTAATTCTTAAAGGCTGGGCGGCTAAGGTACATTTGCGATCACAAACTAGTTTGCAATCCGGTTGCGCTCTAATTTATCAGTTATTGACCATCTAAACTAAACCATTAAATCTCTCAATTTAGTATCTGGAATGGGGTATGCTCCATCCAGATAGTTTGTTTTGGGATGTTCATGCTTGATTTCGCACCGACGCTGGCTCACATCGTCAATCCGGTCGTCGTTCCGGCATCCTCTGATCTCCATATTGCTCAACCCATTACGTTTGAAACCATGCGGTTAGCCCAGCAATATGCTCGTGAACGCGGCATCTCAGTCGAGCTGTATACGGCTGAGTATGAGGCGGATCAAGCCATTCACCCAGACGGGTTTATCCAGACGCCGCTGTTAACCAGTTCTGTTTTGGATTATGGCGAGTTTGAAATTTCTCGTGAGCTGCCGTTGATCGGGGATATCCTCGGGCGCTTAGCTCATAATTCAGCAGACTATGTGATTTATACCAATGTCGATATCGCATTAATGCCCAATTTTTATGTGACTGTTGCTCATCTGATTCAGCAGGGTTATGATGCATTTGTGATTAATCGGCGCACAATTTCAACGAAATATACGGCTATTGCGGATATTCCAATGATGTGGGCCCAGGCGGGCAAATCACACCCTGGTCATGACTGTTTTGTCTTTAAACGTAGCGCCCTTGAACGATACCAACTCTATCAAGTTTGCATTGGTGCCAGCTTAGTTGGCCGAGCCTTACTCCTTAATCTCATTGCCCAGAGCCAGCAGTTTGCGGAATTTAAAAATCTACATTTGACCTTTCATCTCGGAGACGATCGGGCCTGGCGGCAAGATAGATATCGAGATTACACAGAATATAATTTAACTAATACCTTGGCAATTGTTGAGCACTATAAGGCTCGCAACGAATTACCACAACATCCGTTAATCGAAAGACTAATTCAAAATCCGGATCCGGAATTTTGGCTAGGGACAACCGAATCAAAAACATTTAAAGAGAAGATCTTAGAGAAACTACAACAACTATGGACCTTTTCATAATCCCGGAAATTACCCTCTTTCCGATTGCGGTTTTCAGCACCTTATATAACAACCTAGTTTACTGTTGAATCAATGATGAATTTGCGTGACACGATAGCCCATCAATATCGCTTAAGAACCAGTTCCTGGCGGCGACTACCAGATTTTTTGATTCTGGGTACCCAAAAAGGCGGGACCACTTCTCTCTATCAATACATCATTGAACATCCTGCAATTATTTCAGCGACCCGCAAAGAAATTCGTTATTTCTTTAATCCAAAAGAATACCTGGATGGTCAAACCTCTCTGGGGTGGTACAAAAGCCATTTCCCCTTTAACTGGTCACCCTTTCAGCCGCAGAGTTTTCTCACAGGAGAAGCTACCCCAGAATATTTATATATCCCTCATACGCCAGAACGGACTGCGGCGACGATTCCTCAAGCTAAGCTAATCATTTTACTGCGCGATCCCATCAAACGCGCCTATTCTCAGTATCGGCACAATGTCCGGCGTAACGTCGAAAAGCTATCCTTTTCCGACGCGATCGCAAGAGAAGAAGAGCGGATTGGCCCTTATCGAGAGCGGGTCGAAACGGATCCTACTTATTTAAAAATTGACTATAACCGTTTTGGTTATCAAAATCGTGGTGTTTATTGGCGGCAACTGGATCGTTGGCAGCGCTGTTTTCCCGACGAGCAGTTTCTGATTCTTAAGAGTGAAGATTTTTTTGCCAATCCAGAGGACAGTGTCAATCAAGTCTTCGCGTTTTTGGGGCTGTCTCCGCTTTCGTTAAAGGAATATCCGGTGAACAATTCAGGGAATGCGGCTCCATTGCCTATCGATGCGCAAACCCATCAGACTTTGGTCGATTTTTTTCAACCTCACAATCAAAAGTTGGTCGAGCGATTAGGACCTAAATTTCAGTATTAAATTGAGAGCACCTTCGGTTGTTTTCCCATTCATGGAGTGAATCTCTCCAGCAGTTTCTCTATCACCCACTGATTTTGTTTAAGCTAAGAAGCGGCATTTTCGGGAGTTTACATGCTGCTGAATTTCTTAATTGCGGGACTGTCCATTGTCGGTTCTCTAGAAACATCTACTCTGTTGACACAGGCTGAATCTTCTCCTTCAGTATCCCTGTGTCAGCCGCCGATTTTGTCGCGGTTGGAACGCTACCGTTTGCAATCCGGCGAAACAATAGAGTCCGTCGCTTCTCGCTTCGGACTGGTCCCCTTGACCCTCTACTCCCTCAACCCTCAGTTGGGGTCTCCCCCTTATCCCGCCGGAACGACTATTTTGCGATCGCCGATTAATGGCATTGCCGTAAATCCACCGCCAGGAGCAACCTGGAAGGACCTGGAAGGGGCTTATGGGGTGCGGGCTGACGTTCTGTTTGAAATTAATGGCTGTGAGCCCAGCCCTACGCGAGTGTTTATTCCCGGCATTACCTGGGAGTCAGCCAAGCAAGTGTTGCCGGAGGACTATGAGAGTCTACGTTTTCGTCCGCTCGCGTCCGCCAGTGTGGGGTTGGGCTATGGTTGGCAATCCTCTGGCAGCGGGGGTTCTCGGTTTTTTCATAGTGGTACTGATTTACTGGCGGAGATGGGTACAGCGGTTGTCGCAGCTGACTCGGGAACGGTTGTGTATGCCGGACCAGATGAGACCTATGGCAATTTAGTGGTGATTAGCCATGGTCCCAATCGACAAACGCGCTATGCCCATCTTTCTCGGCTGCAGGTAATTCCGTCCCAAACGATTCTCGCTGGACAGACTATCGGCGCAGTTGGTCAGACCGGACAGCCAGATCTGCCCCAGCCACATCTGCATTTCGAAGTGCGGTATCGAACCCCAGTAGGCTGGATTGCGCAAGATCCCAATCTGCATTTGCCTCAAGAACAATGAGTTCTCAGGTTCGCTGGACTTATAGCCTTCGCCAGATCGCCTAGGACACTTCTGATTTTGAGTTGTCTAATTCAGACGATAGCAGCCGCACCTTCGTAAAGGGGCGGCTGCTATCGTCTGAATTATTCGCAAGTGTGGACGGGAGTGGCGAAACCCACTTAGAGAAGAGGCATTATAAAAGGTGGCAGGACCAGCTTAAGTCCTGTAGTTCTCAACATTTGTCCGAATAGATGTTTTCTTGAATTCGGCTATCTCTTCAAAAACTCATACGGCATAGACCTTATCTCAATTCTCTTAAAGTATAGTGGTCAAGATCTCTAAGGGCGCTTCGTAGAAATATTGCTGCTGAAATTGCAGCTCTGCGATCGCAGCCTGAAAATGGACAAATTCTGAAGTTGAGTCAGGAGCTGGCTCAGTTGTTTCAAATATCAACGTTTTTTGTTGTAAATGTGCGGTTAATCCAAGGCTATGCAAAGTGCTCAATCCTTGACTGAGAGTACGCTCATCCAACTTTAGTTTGGCTTGCAGTTGAGCCAAGGGAATCGATTCTCCCGTCCGCGCTAAATATTTAGCAACTCCCACCAAGGTCCGCCAGAGTTCAGCAAAATCTAGTTCGTCAGGTGAGGAATAAGCCAGCACCAAGGGGCGGTCACGCTCTTGAGCCGCTTGATAAGCTTTTCGCAATTCTCCCCAAGTTCGGGGGCAATCCGACAAGACTACGGCGTCAGTATCTGGGGGCTTTGCTTGGGTGCGATAATCTAACACCACCGCAGCAGTCTGAACCAGAGCCTCTGCGTTTTCGGCTGGACGCAAATCGACTAAACGCAGCTCATAACCCCGCCGATAGCTGTTGTAGTCAAGCTCAACCGCCACATCCCAACGCCCAACTGTCGGTACATCATCTTTGTAATGTCCCCACCAAATACAAGGAAATCCGCGATCGCAACTGTCATCCTCTACGAAAAACGAGGTTTTGATAAAGCGAACTTTTTTCCCTTTAGCATCCTTGGGATTTTTATGGCTAACCCGGCTAAATTTGACCGCTCTAATCAGCAAGGTCGGAATCGGGTTCCCCATGCCGTAGGGCTCCAGCACATGCAGCTCATTAAACAGTTTTCTCCCCGCTTCTTTTTGGAGATCGGCGACTGTCACCGTTAGATCGAGCTTTAATTCTGGACCGGCCGGCACTGTCTGAATCTGTTTGAGTTGTTGATTAATGCCGTCCCGGAAAAACGGAATATTTTCCACCGGCAGCGCCAGTCCTGCCGCAAACGGGTGACCGCCAAAACTTGTGAGCCAATGCCGCTGGGAATCGACCAATTGATAGAGATCGATCTGATTGACTGAGCGAGCGGAGCCTTTTGCGATCACAACTTTTCCCGGTTTAGGAAGCGGCGTTGTCAGGGCGATAGTCGGTTTCCCCGTTTCTTGGGCTATTTGTCCGGCGACTAGCCCCAGGACGCCTCCCGGCCATTGAGGGTCAGACAATATAACGACTCCCGTGGTCGAAAGATCGAGCTGAGCTAGCTTTTTTTGGGCTTGAGCCAACACGTCTCGTTGGGTTTCTTTCCGGCGCAGATTTGCTAACTCGGTTTCTTCCGCTAGCTGACTACATCGCTCCGGGTCTTGGCTAGTGAGCAATTCCACACAAAAACTAGCATCGCCGTGAATGCGACTGACGGCGTTAATGCGGGGTCCAATGCCAAAGGAAATATCGGTTGGACGATCTCCCGTGCGGCGGCAGCGTTGCAGTAGTTCGATTAAGCCGGGACGCTCGGTACGTTTGAGGGTCGCGATGCCCCGTTGCGCTAAATACCGACAGTCTGCTCTCAGCTCCACTAAGTCTGCAATCAAGCCAATGGCGACTAAATCGAGTAGCGGTAAGGCAGAGTCCGCCGTTCCAAAATGATCTAAACAGAGCGCTTCTACTAATTTGTAAGCTACGGCTACCCCGGACAAATTAAACAGCGGATGATCGTTAGCGAGATAACGCGGGTTCACAATCGCCGAGACAGACGGACGTTCTGGCGGCAGGGTGTGATGATCGGTGACGATCACATCAATGCCGCGATCGCAAGCGTAAAGAATCTCTTCGATATTCGTGCTGCCGGTGTCACAGGTGACAATCACGTTCGCGCCCCAATCTGCTAATTCATCAATTCCGGACTTGTTCAAGCCGTGGGACTCTTTTAGCCGGTTCGGAATCAAATACTTGAGCTTTTCAGTCTGCGGGAAAAATAACCCTAGTCCTTCCCACAGCACGCTGGTCGAGGTAATGCCATCGGCGTCGAAATCGCCCCAGATTGCGACTTTTTCCTCGTTTGCGATCGCACGCTCTAAGCGTGCTACGGCGAGCTGCATTTCTTCACCAAATGCAAAGGGAGACGTGGGCTGGTAAGCATCAACATCCAAAAAACCTTGTAAAACTTCTGCTGTGCGAATGCCTCGCTGCCAGAGTAATTGCGCCGAAAATTTTCCAGCACCATCAGGTGCTAATTCCTGCACCATCGCGATATAGGGTGCGGAAATTTCAGAATCGGGAGGCAGCAGCCAGCGGGCAGAATTCATACGCAATGAGCGTTAGCCAGAGTGCTTGTGACACAAATCATTGTAGAAGTACTGCATGTCTAACGCTTCTTATCTGTCGGAAATTCTATGTCCAGCATGATAGCGTCTATCTTGCGATCACCAACTAGATTCCATCGAAAGTCTCGCTTCCGGCGGCTGTAAATTATTTACAGCAGGCTAGCCTCAAAACAACCATGGGCTCGAAAAATAACGTCTGAGCTGCTGGAGGCTGAATCTGTATATGGACTTTTTTAACTGGCATTATCTTGTCGTTCCTACACGAGATCGAATAGTAAAAATTCCATGCCATGAAATGTATCAAAACTCAGGTGTTGTCACCCTCCCATTTGTATGCTATCTCATGCGCGCAGTTCATCACCATTCATGCGTACAATTCAATTCCCCTTACCACTTGAAGCCAGCCGTAACGATCGCGCAGTAAATTGTAAGTAACTAGTTCTCCAGAACTGAGAGCTGCTGTATAGATTCGAACGTCCTGGTAAATGAGGAGGGATTCTTCACCTGCATTCGGATCGAAAATTAGCTTAAGTTTGCCTTTTCGCGCCTCAAAAGGAAACTTCTTTTGGTCCTATCTAGGCTGGAGACTTTACCGGTCCGGAAGAATCCAAATTTACAAGAAATGTACGGGATAAGTCGTTGAAGCATTGAACTCACTATGAGTAATGCCAGTACCCGCACTCATGATTTGAGCATCACCGGTATAGATGACTGAGCCGTTACCTAAGCTATCTTTATTCTCTAATGCATCTTCAATGACATAGGTGATGAGGGAGAGCGTCACTTTTCAGATGAGGGAGAAAGAATATCGAGATTACCGTTGAGGTAAGCACAACGCAAGGCGAGAATGTTAAGCACCCGTTCCGGCTTCCATCGGGCTGACGTGATTTGGACAGGCTCGTCAATCTGCTTAATCCAGGATTCCACAGCACCGGAACTAATGGGCAGACCCT
>JBCDHF010000137.1:0-10934 GCA_038750375.1 Cyanobacteria bacterium P01_H01_bin.15 | reverse complement strand
TCCGATAATAGGAACTCGGACTAGATTTCTTAGACCGCTGGCCAACCAAGTCGGTGCGCCCATCGCCTGTAAAGGTCCTTTCCAGGTGGGAGCCACAAGTAACAGTCGCATGTTGTGAGATTTCTGCGCCTGGTGAAGGGCGTATCCGGCCCCATGACCGGCCGCTAAAATCCCTGTTAACTTAGGACAGCAGCTTTGCACAAAATCTGCGAGCATTTTTTCGTAAAGGGAGCGCTCATAAATTACAGCGGGACGCTCAGAGTCCCCAAACCCTAGCCAGTCCAAGGCGATTACTTGAAATTCAGACGCTAACATCTGTGCAATTTGCGCTAACTCTAACCGCGTTGAAACTGTGCTAAACGCAGGTAGCAGTAGTATTTTAGGTCCTGTTCCTAGGATTTCGTAGGAGATAGTTACAGTCTGCTCGTGGTGGGTCCAGATGTAATGCTGAATTTGCCCATTGAGGAGAGCGGACGAAGAATTTAAGTCGACAGAGGGACTGACAATCATGGTGTTTTAGGCTTTTCTGAGCCTGTTGCTAGAGTTTGTCAAAAAGCTCAAGGCATGGCCTAAGATAACAATCTTTCTCTCAACCTGAACGCAGGCTTCATATCATGACTAAATTTTTTTGAGCTGCCCCAGACAGAACGACTCTGATCGTGAACCGGCAACACTAGATTACAGTCACACTCTAGGAGTATTTCCAATTCAGCCTCGCCATATTGACTCCATTAGCGGCTTTAATGAAGCACTCGTTCATAAAATCAGTCAGAGTGTATCTCAGCAAGGAGCGGCTGAAATGCATCCAAAATATATTGGATGTTTTAACAGATTGTCGGTGGGATTTTTTTGAACCTCATAGATTGTTCTTTGAACTGTTATTGCAGTCGCGATCCTCCTATGGTGGAGGCTACGCGCCTGAACGCTCCAGAATTGGACAACTCAACATCAGAAGTGTCCTAAGCGATCTGGCGACAGCGATGCAAGCACACTCCAGAAGCGTCTTTTCTGATATTACGGACTATATTTTTCTCGTCTGCGATCGCAACCGTCAATTTACAGAACTATCGACAGCGCCGAGGCTGGACCAACCTAAAAGATTGTAAATCTGATCACTCAAGAGCAAGGGATCAAAGGGCTTTTCTAAAACGCCAGAAATCTTATAAGAGTCAATCTGTTCATCCGATACTGGCCGGTCTTTTGCACTCAAAATAATGACCGGAATTTCCTGACCAAACGATGAATCTCTTAATTTGGCCAAGGTCTCCAAGCCGTTCATATCCGGTAGCATCATATCCAGCAAGATCGCATCCGGCTGTTGCTCAAGGGCAATTGTAATTCCAATTTCGCCATTTGTAGCCAAGAGCACAGACCACTGCCCCATAATTTCCAATGTCATTTGCAAGACAGTCTGTAGCCTTGGTTCGTCATCAATAATTAAAACTGTCTTTCCTAACATTGAATTTATCTTTCCACTTTAGTGGGGGCTTTAGCTGAATCTTCTAGACTTTTGTGCAAACCTTATCTAAATAATTTAACTTAAAAATGTATTTACTGAAAAAATAATTTGATGCATTTTCGAATAATCATCTTAGCCTTGTTTCCTTAATAAATAATGAATAATGAAATAAGGTTTCCGTGAAATTACATTGGCTGTAGTCTCTAGTCATAGTTCATGATTAGCTACCGATTAGCCCTGATTCTCTAGAATGTAGCACTTGAAACCCTGGGAACTGTATATCAGAGCACTGCTGCATCTGACAATCTAGAATTACGGGGTTTCTCGGTTGATTTATCCAAGCGTCATTTAAATCCAGGACAAAAGATATCAATTAGCCTCAAGTATGTGTAACGTTTGAGACGTGACGGATATCATGCCAGGGCCGCATTAGTTTTTTGCGGTTGGTTCTCCCTGTCCTGATTTTCTCCTCTTGGAAAACCCATCGGGATTCGGACCAGTCATGTAAGTATTGGGATATCAGTTGATAGCACCTCTCCCTTGGGCAAATGGATCCAGAAGGTACTGCCGATGCCGACTTCACTCTCTGCCCAGATTCGACCACTGTGGGCATTAATAATATCTCGACAAATTGCTAACCCAAGACCTACTCCCTGGTGATTACGAGAGTTGGCCGGACTCACTTGACGGAATGGGTCAAAAATTGTGTTTAAATGACTAGCCGGAATACCCTGTCCCTGATCTTTTACGCAAATTAGAATTTGGCTAACTGTTTCACTCGCTTCTATTATTACCGTTGTCTTATCGTGTGAAAACTTGAAGGCATTATCAAGTAAGTTAATCAAGACTTGTACTAATCGTTCACCATCGACCCAAGCCACAATGTCGGAATTGAGGCAATCGATCCTTACGTTGCGCATGCGATCATGACTTTGCGCAGTTTCAACTGCTTGTTCGAAAAGTTGGACGAGATTACACTGCCGACGCTGTAAAGTATATCGCCCAGATCTCAGTCCTTGATAGTTCAGCATGTCACTAATTAGTCTCGTCATGCGTTGCGCGTCGAGCAGTGCTAAATCTAGTAACTGTTTGCCCTGTTCATTGAGAGCTCCCAGTCGACCCGTTTGAATCAGCCCTAAAGACCCCCGAATAGATGTCAGAGGAGAGCGCAATTCATGTCCAGTAATGGCGATAAACTCCTGTTGTAAACGCTCAGCTTGTTTTCGTTCAGTAATGTCGACATAGGCAAAAACTGCCCCAAAACTGGGCAAGGAAATAGGGGCAGCTGTCACACTAAACCAACGAGGATTTTCTCCGGCTCTCTCCACTAGGATTTCCGCATTGTTAAAAGCTGTGCCCTTCAGAATCGTTTGACAAATAGGACAGTCCTGCTGAGAAAATTTCGAACCATCGCTTTTTCTGATGTTCACTTGTCCAAGTGAACTTGACGCCTCTAACATATTATATTCCGTAGCTAATCCATCTAGTTGCCAGATGTCTGATAGCGCATTATTTGCTTCAATAATATATCCTTGATCATCTGTAATGCCGACGCCAATCGGTAAAGACTCAAAGAGAATCTGATATTTTTCTCGGCTGGCTTTTAATGCCGCCTCTGCCTGTTTGCGATCGCTGATATCTCGACCGACAGACTGATATTCCACCAAGCGTCCCTGTTCATCGAATATTCCACGAGTATTCCATTGAATAAAATAGGATTGTCCACTCCCGGCTGTCATCTCCACTTCAACGGTGCGGATGGACTCCTTGGCTGTAATTTCTTGAATGTGGGTCTCGATCATTTCTCGGCTCGTCGGGTCTGAGAAATAGCTGAAAAAGCTCTGCCCGACCATCTCCCAAGCAGGGTGCTCGAAAAAATGACTCAACATCTCGTTGATGAATGTTAGAACCCCAGAAGGAAAATAGCGACAGATCAAATCTGTTTGTGCTTCGACGACCGTTTGATAGAGAATTTCGGTTTGATGTAGTGCCACTGCTAACTGTTCTCGTTCTTGCTTAGCTTGTTCTGACGTCAAAAAGGCAGAAATACTTTGCGCCATTAATTCCACAATCTCTAGCTCATGGCGGGCAAAATGAGTCCGCGTTGTGCATCGACTCAGAAAATAAATCGTGCCATAAGTCTGCTCTCCTTGGTGTAGACAGGTGCCAACATACACGAGATCCTGCCAATCTGGATTGATTTCACTACCTCGGATACTGACAGTCGTCTTTTGATTCTGTAAAACTAGCTGACAAGGGGAGTGTTGTATAAAAATCCGCGTGTTGGGGGCATAGGTATTTCCTTGAGGGTGGGCTGCCTCGGAGACGAGCCAATGGGAATTGAGCTGTTTAGTAATGACCCCATGCTCTAGTCCGAGCATTTCACAGCCCGCAGCTAAGCAGGCAGAGAATAAGCTTCCGCGATCTCCATAATTTGCAGTCACGATACTATGCAGATATTTTAGATTACGGCTAAAGCTGTCTAAACTATCTGTCTGTTCACGAAGTGAACGCTCAATCGCCTTAGTCTGTGAAATATCAGTGGTTGAGCCCACCATTCGAATGGGGCATCCCGCTTGATTCCAGAGCATTTGCCCTCTATCTAACATCCATTTAAATTGATCCTGCTCATCTTTGAGGCGATATTCCACGGCGAAATATGGCGTTTCTTTCGCAAGATGAGCCCTCAACGTCTTCTGAATGATTGAAATATCCTCGGGGTGGACTAACTGAAAAAAGTCATCGAGAGTCTGGGCGATTGTTGGGTTTGAAAATCCTGTAATCTCATACCAACGCCAGGAACGGAAGATTTGGTCTGTCTGCAGATCCCAGTCCCAAATACCATCATGAGTGCCTTGAATGGCTAGCTGCCAACGCTCCTGACTTTTGGAGAGTTCTCTTGACAGTCGCGTCAAGTGCTGGGTACGAAGCTCGAGAATTTGATTGAGATGTTGATTATTTTTCTCTAAGTTTTGGTAATAACTGTTAGGTTCTGCTAACCCTTCTGGAAACAAGTTGACGGCTGGCTGTACCAATAATAAATACCAATCCAATTGTGGAATGATGGAACTAAGCAATATTAAGTCACCTGAGTAGCGCTGAGAATTTTGCACAAACTCAAACTGTCTATAGGGTTGTAGTCCCGATGCTTGCTCCCAATTCGGTTGTAGATGTTCCCAAGCCCCCCTAACTTCTGGAACCGGATAATTTGCAATGGACAACCGGTGGACCTCATGCTTGTTGATTTCAATGGGTGGGTATTCCCCCGAGCCCCCAATACAGTTCCCCTGCCGATCCCAAATCACGATAGTTTCTGAGGGGGATATCGGCAGCAGCTGCAAATAGGTTTGCAGCTGTCCTAGCGCAATATCACAAGCAAAAACACCTAATAATTGGTGGGGGGTGCTCTGATAAACCGATTTGAGGGCGGTAATTCCGAGCTGTATCTCAGCTGCACCAGAATATTGATATACGGAACTCCACCGTATATTTGGTTGGAGTTTTATGGGGAAAGACCGAGGTAGAGCTCGAGGATCATCGTCCTGAGACTTGCTTAGCAATGGACCTCGAGGTTCCCCCCAATCGTCCAAGGCAACGGTTTGCCTCTCTTGTCCTAATTCTCTAAGAATCTCTAAGGATGTTGTGCCGTCATGGCGTCGAATAATTCCAATATACTGCCCACTTTCATTAGCAAATTGAATGCTATCAATATGGTCAAACAATTGGTATTGCTGCCAAAAACGAGCCTGGAGTTGTTCGAGGTTGTGGGGACTTAGTTCGCCCCGACTCATGGCGGCACTATTAACACGATTGATTTTGCTGGCATCTTCGCAGAGTTGCCTCAGATAGGCAATGACCTCTCGGACTGGCGAGTGGCGCAGCCGTGAGGATGCTGTCTCGGATTCGGGAAAGAAGGAAAGTGCCATCAGGTTTGTTGCATAAAGCAGCGGAGTTCTCTCATTTAGAGAACTTTGGCAGAAGTAAACATCGATACTAATGACAACAGCTTAGATCAAAACCAAACTAGTGATCAGCCACAGTGAATTTGATAGGCAGATAAAGTTCTCCAAAAATATCCTCCGAGAGAATCAAACTGTCAAAATTAGGGAGGTCATCCACTAGCTTGTACTTAGACTCGCCGTGGAGGGTGTCTGCTGATTAATTAGCTGGGACAACGTTTGTAGTAGCTCTTGTTCGTTGTAGGGTTTGGAGAAATAATCGTCCGCACCTAAATTCAGTGCTAGTTTGCGATGTTTTTGGTTACTGCGGGAGGTTAGCATCACAATCGGTAAGGATTGATAGGTAGGATGTGCTTTTACTTTGGCGAGTACACCATAGCCATCCAATTGAGGCATTTCAATATCGCAAATCACGGCTTGAATGGGGAGCTCGCTGAATATCTTATTGACGGCGTCTTGACCGTCTTTGGCTTGCTCGACACGATAGCCTGCTTTTTCCAGAGCGGCGGTCATGTATCGACGAATATGAACCGAATCATCCACCACTAAAATTAAATTTTGGTCAGTGTCGCTGTTGTTCTCCCACGGGTCAAGGGACAAATCCTCTGTAGAGGTTTCACGGGAGGCCGACATTTGATCCATTTCATCGATCCATTTCAGTAATGCGAGAGGATCGATCACCGGAATAACCCGTCCATCTCCCAATACGGTGGCAGAGCTGAAGCCCGGAGGCAGCATAATGGGACTGGCGATGGTTCGAACCGTTACTTCTTGCTCGCCCCAAAATCGCTCGATGTAGATGCCCCGCTGGTAGTCACTTTGGGCGATCGCAAGGGCGGAAGGGCGCTCTACAACGGGGTCTTCTGGCATCTCAAAGGCGGGAAAGGCTCGCTGAAAGGTTAGGTACTTGTTTAAGTGAACTAAGGGGACGATGCGATTGTTAATCGAGAAGCTGTCGTCATTATGTCCGGGTTCTAGGGGTAACACTTGGGCAGTCACGTTAGCTGGGACCGCAAACACTAAGCCATTACTTTCTACGACCATTACTCGCAGAACGGATAAAGTCAGGGGAATTGTGAGGGTAAACGTGGTACCGCGACCGGGTTGAGATTCAACAACCACATTCCCTCCAACTTGCTGGAGGTTCGTACGGACTACATCCATGCCGACTCCGCGCCCGGAGAGTTCAGTGACGGCTTCTGCTGTACTAAATCCAGGCTCAAAGATGAAATTTAGCAGTTCGGATTGGGTCAATTTTTCGACATCGTTACGCTTAAAGCCCATCTGACAGACGCGATCGCGAACTTTGGCTAGAGCGATCCCTTGCCCATCATCAGAAACCGTAATTACACTCTGGTTGCCTTGGTGCCGAGCTTCTAGGGTAATCGTGCCTTCAGCGGGTTTGCCAGCCGCTAAACGGGTTTCGGGAGTTCCGATGCCATGATCAAAGGCATTCCGTAATAAGTGGTTGAGGGGATCGCTCAGTACATCTAAGGCCAAGCGGTCAATCAAGACCTGTTCACCCCTGATTTTGAGCGCAATTTGCTTGCCATACTGCACCGACAAATCTCGAATGACGCGGGGAAAGCGGGACACAATATCAGCGAAGGGACGCATCTGGGTGCGACTAATACTGCGCTGCAGCGAGCGAGTGGTGCTATCAAGCTCAGTCGTTGCCTGCTCTAAACTGCCTAGCGTGAGTTCAATATCAGCCGATACCTCTTGCAACTGCACAATGGTCTCCATTTGTTCTTGGGACTGTAGATGCAGATCGCCGTAGCGGTCCATTTCTAGAATGTCGAAGTTATAGGCAGTCTCAGCGGAGAGTTGAGGAGCGATCGATGGCACAGCCGCTTGCGCGGAGGGAAAGAGTCCTTCCAACGCAGCCCGATCGTACCATTGGCGGAGTTGACGATGGGATTTCTCCAGTTGTCCCATCCGTCTTTGCATCAACGCCACTAAACGCTGGAGCTGGCCTTGGCGCAAGGTAACCGAGTTTCGTTCAAGAATCAGCTGACCAAACAGAATATTAATGCGTCGCAGGTCTGCTGCTGAAACCCGAACTGTATCCGACACTCGTTGGTCGGCTGTTACCGGTTCGGTGGGTAGTGGCTCTTCTGGGTTCGGTCCGCTATTTTCTACGGAGGACGCTACGGAAAGCGGGGGCGTTTCGGAGAGGGGCAACATAGGCTCCAACACGGGATCTTCCAAGTCGCCAAACATGGATGCCAAAGCTTCGGTATCCATCGAGCCCATGAGGCTGTCTAGGTCACCCATGGCCATGTCATCAAGATCTGCAAACGCGGCTTCCGCTGTCTCGGAGGGGGTCTCTGCAGATGCAGGGAGCTGCTCAAAAAAGTCTGCAGGAAGTTGCAGAGCCCTGGGTAAATCGTCATTGCGGCCTAGAGACACCAGGCTATGTGATCGCTGCCACATCTCTAACGCCAATTCTGCAAAGGGCAAGACACCTTTTTCGGGGATAGTAGACAACTGCTGCTCTACAGAATCACATAACGAGACAAAGGCTTCTAACTGAGCCATGCGTCCAAATTCGGCCAGCTGTTGGGCCGTTGTTTGCAGGTCTGATTGAAGTGCAGCAGCAGGTTCCCCCTTGAGCTTGGCGGAAAAATCCTCCAAACAGTCACCAACACCGCCAGCAAAGACCAATGCTGAGACGTCTACGGATTCTTCTTGGGCCAGAAGACGATCTTCATCAGCCTGGGTAAGTTCTCCCAAGCGATTCTGTAACGGCTGAAAAATCGGTGCGGTGCGCTGAGCCAGCCAATCGTCGGTAACAAGATCACCGTTCTGTAAGCGGAGACCTACTTCTCGGAGACAATCAATGCCCTGTAGCAGCGCCGTCTCAATCGTTTCGTCTAAGAGGTTCGGATCTTGGCGAACGCGCAATATTTTCAGAAAGTCTTCTAAACGATGGGAAATGGAACTCAGTGGGGCAAAATCCATCATGGCAGCGGCACCTTTGATCGAGTGCGCTGACCGTAATGCACTATCAAGTCGCTCAAAGTCATCGAGCCATTGGCTGCTACCCAGGACCGATTGCTCCATGCGATCGCAGTAAGTTTGTGCTTCCTCTAAAAAATTCAGCCGATATTGCTGTTCACTATCCATCGTTCCCTCCTAGTTGCTCACCGCCGTTAGTGGCCGAAGATGCTCGGTAAAAGTTAAAAATGCAGAAAATTAAACCGTTTTGTCGATTGTCAGGGCTTTGGGGTTGGTAAACGTTGATTCATAATAGTTGCCAGGGCAGGCTCAACCCGCCTACCGGTCCGGAATCTTTGATGCTCACACCCTCGTCAATAGCGAGTGCTCCCAGGGGTGAGCAACGAGCAGCGGCTGAACGGCAGAGAGCTGATGTCAACTAACGCTATTAGCCAGAACCGCCCGCATAGACTCAAGCAGAAACTGGGGACTTTAATCGACCTTAAACTGGGCAACTGAAGTTTGTAGGTTTTGTGCGACCTGGGTTGTCCCTTCAATGGCATCTGCCACCTCACGAGAGGTTACGGCACGCTCATTGGATGTTTCCGCAATTTGTTGCATCAATTTGTTGACGATTTTGGCGGTTTCAGACTGAGTGACCGTGGAGTTGGAAATTGACTTCATCAGGGTGCTAATTTCTTGTGAACGAGCCAAGACATCTGCTAGGCGCTCTTGGGAAGCCTCGACCTGACGAGTACTCTGCACCACTTGGCTGGTTCCTTGCTCCATAGCCTGTCCAACTTCTTGCGTTTCCAATTGGATATCCGCCACAATTTGAGCAATTTCTTTGGCCGCTGATGCTGACTGGGTCGCCAAGGAACCGACTTGTTCCGCAACCGCCGTAAAACCTTGACCTAATTCTCCTGCTCGCGTCGCCTCCACACTGGCATTAATTGCCAGCAGGTTTGTTTTCAAAGAAATTTCATCAATCAAGGCAACAACCTGAGAAATCTTCTGGGCAGATTCTCCCAACTGCTTCATTTTCTTCGCTGTTTCGCCCACAGTAGTTCGTAAATCCAAGACACTTTTTACAGTTTCTGTCATGGCTTGGTTACCCTGCTGCGCACTGGTAAATGCCGCATCCGCAATGAGGGCAGTTCTTTCGGCGTTGGTTGACACCAACTCAACCGATTCATTCATCTGCTCAACATATTCCAGGGTGTTATTCACCTCTTCTACTTCCGCAATCGCATTGTCCGACAATGCCAGAACTGCTTGTTGGTTAGTGGTAAGTGAGGAGTTTACCTTCGAGACAGACTGCGTAACCTGTTGAGCCGTATCCTGAAGGTTCTCAATGATGGCATTGAAAAGGTCGGCAACAATTCCTACGTCCCCTTCCTGTAAACCGGCACGAATGGTTAAATCTCCATCAACGGCAGGCTCAACTTCTTCCATCAGTCGGTTAACACCTTGTTCTAGCTCTTGACGTTGCTGGCGCTGCTCCTCTGCTGACTGCACCTGCTTTTGCAGCAGTTCTTTAACGTTGCTAACCAAACTATTGAAACTACTACCTAAGGTCCGGGTTTCAAAGGTGCCGACTTCAGGTGCTGTGATATCAAAATTACCATCGGAAACTTCTGTGGCCACATCAGACAGCGAACTCAACGGTCGAGAAAGACGACGAGAAACGACTAAAACCATCGCAGTAGAAATGACCCCTGCGATCACAGTCACCGCCAAAAAGACAAAGTCAAGCTCCCCGGCAACTTCTTTAATCTCTTTCAAATCCTCAGATCCGACTGCAATCCAGCTCGTTCGCGGCACTGTGGTCATAGATTTGATGTTGCCTTGGTAGTCAAATGTCAAAAGTGGGAAACCGTCTCTGGATACCTTGAAGCTGACATTTTTGAGATTATCAAATTTGGCGGTAACGTCTTTAACGACTTGTTCCGGGACCAGTTCTTGACCATTACTCCCAATCTCTAACAAGTATTGACCCACCGCAGCTGTTGTGTCACCTCCGACTAAAGCTCTCTGTTCGCCATCACCAGACGCCGATGTCGAAGTGAGCAGTTCTCCAGTCTGAGCATCAAATAATTGAACTAATTTCGTTTTGAGTAGCTGTTCTTCTACATACGCCGTTGCTTCAAGCTTTTGGGTAATCTCATCAATTTGGAGATCAGCCTTAATCACGCCCATAAACTCCTGTGAGCCAGGTTTGGTGATGGACTCGGCAATACTGATGGATCGCTTACCTGAGTCCTTATCGATCTCGGCCGCGCGTATATCAAACGCTTGCTCTTTGGCTGTTTGCCACCAAGGCTCATCACGTTGTACAAAATCTTCAGTGGGCTCACTAAACGCGACATTAAAGCCATTCCGCTCGGAAATTGAAATCTGAGTCAAACCACTTTCTTCGGCTGCACGAACTAGATAATTATTGAGTTTTGCGTTCGGTTGCAACAATTTTGTACTAGAAAAGCGCCCCTCAACAGTCTCAATAGGTGCTTGAATTAAACCTTGACTGATTGCTTGTTGAGTCCCCGCACCCAAGGTCTCTAGGACCAAAGGTTCTG
>JBCDHF010000136.1:0-11009 GCA_038750375.1 Cyanobacteria bacterium P01_H01_bin.15 | reverse complement strand
GGCTCCCCGGAAACTGTCGCTCTCGCTCCGCCTGCCAACGCTGTGGATCTCGCCAGACATTGATCGGCTCAGTTTCGCCGGGTAAGAATACCGCACAAGCGGGATCACAGGGAGTCGCAGGCGGTAGCGCGAGATCTAGCTCTTGAAAAATCTGGTGGTGAATGCCGCCGGGCTCTAAACCCGCGACTTGGGTAGCCCCCACATCAAACGTAAAGCCGCGCCGCTTAAAGGTTGAAGCGCAGCCCCCAGGCACCAATGCCTGCTCATACACCTTGACCGGAAACCCTCGCTTCGCCAAGAGCGCTCCAGCGGTAAGCCCCGCAATTCCTGCGCCAACAACTAATACTCGCGGTTTAGCCGCCATACTCATTACATTTCTTAATGTTTCCTCTCAGAAATTTTAGCGTCGTTAGACTAGCTTCTGATATAAACAGCATCCATCTGAGATTCCTTGCATGCCAAGTGCTGGATGCTAGCCCATCACCGCTTACTTCGCAGCCAGATCCAAATCCATGGGACAACGACTACTCAACGGCATTAATACTCTGCTCGTTATTGATATTTTCTTGATTTTTGCGGCGTTTGCTTGGTTTGCGATCGCGGCTGTGGGGCAGTCCTTTGGCTGGTCATTGGGGTTGGATTTATGGCATCGCTTGTGGACGCCTGTATTTAATCCGGCGATCGGAATTTTTTTCTTGGGATGTTTGATTAGTTGGCTCGGCGATCGCGTTCGATCTTGGCGCGCTAAATCCTAGGGTTATGTCTCACTCATTTGTACCAGTGCTGATGTGACTTGCTACCGACTTTTCTTCGAGCCTGGGCAGCGAAACGAGAATTTACTTGAGTTGACGCCTGAACAGCGACATTATCTGACTCGGGTCCTACGCTTGCAGCCGGGAGAGAATTTTGTCGCTCTAGATGGCACCGGTCAGGCCTGGTCGGCGACTTTAACCACAGTAGGTGCGAATCTCGCCTCGATTGCAGTTCCGAATACTGAGCTGCCAGTCTCATTAACATTGGCAGTCGCGTTACCCAAAGGTAGCGGCTTTGATGACATTGTCCGAGCTGGAACAGAACTCGGCGTAACTGCGTTTGCGCCCATCATTAGCGATCGCACTTTACTTAAACCCAGCTCTAATAGATTAACCCGCTGGAAGAAAATCGCGACTGAAGCGGCGGAGCAATCGGAACGACTCAAAATTCCCCGTATCCTCTCACCTCAGAAATTTACCGACTTTTGCCGCAATGCGATTCCATCTCCAGGCAACTATCTGTGCGTTGCGCGAGGAGATCGACCGACGCTAGCTCAGCAATATCTATCTCAGAAACCTTCAAGCATCATTCTCTTAACCGGCCCGGAAGGAGGATGGACAGAAGCCGAAATTACGTTTGCGATCGCAGAAAATTTTCAGCCTGTTTCGCTGGGTTCGAGTGTTTTACGAGCCGTTACTGCACCTATCGCTGGAGCCGCTCTGATTTCCGGATTATCAACCTGAAATAGAAATAGGACTTTATCGTCTTCGCCAGAGCATTTAGGGCACTTCTGATCTTGAGTTGTCTAATCTTAGAGCCTTCTGGCATGCAGCCCACACACACGAAGGTGACGACTGCTATATCCTGAGAGTAGTACCGTTCCCCATTGGTTATGCCCGCTCAAACGCCTTTAACTAAATCGCTTCCCCGTTGCGATCGCGTATTGCTGCAAGGATTGAGCTGGGAGCAGTTTGAGAGTTTTCTGGCCACGTTTAGTGAAAATCCTGGTGCTCGGATTGCCTACGACAATGGCACCCTCGAAATTATGACGCCGCTGCCCGAACATGAATATTACAAAGAAACGATTGGCGATGCCATTAAAGACATTGCTGACGTTCTCGAACAGGACTATGAATGTTTAGGCTCCACAACTTGGCGTCAGCCAGCCGAAAAAATCGGTGTTGAACCGGATAATTGCTTTTACTTTCGAAACGAATCCAAAATTCGCGGCAAACTTCAATTCAACTTAGCAATCGATCCACCGCCCGATTTAGTCCTAGAGATCGACTTGGCGAGCAAATCATTAGCTCGTTTTCCGATTTACGCTCGGCTAGACGTTCCGGAAATTTGATGTTACGACGCCGGTCAACTCCAATTCTTCACCCTGCACGAAGATAAATTACATCCACTCCTGCGTATGGTTAGGCCGCCGGACCAAGGGCGTTGTTCGTGTCCGCCTCAGGGGCGATGTTAGGTGTTGCATCTGGACAAGCAGAAATCAGTACCGATACTATCGATGCATATAAAAGTTGCCCTTAAATCGCTAACACGCAAAATCATCTAGTTGATCAAAAGACATAGCCTCTCTAATATCCTTAATATTTTTGCTTGGCTTTAACACTCCTGTAATCAAGCCTGCTGCTTCGTCACTTGCACCCACTTCAATAACCTTACGTTTATTTTCCCGATTATTGCAGGATGGTCCTACTCTTCTGATGTCAATGCCAGCTCTGATTAAAGTTACGATTACAGCTTTATAGTCATTGAGGTCAACCTCTGGACCATGCCAAACAGCATTAGTTGGATCATTCTTCTGAAATGAAGTAGGTACTTGATTCAAAACATCAAAACCGACCTCAGCTAAAGCCTGCCTTAGCTGAGGAATATCAACTTCTTTTGTGTAGTACCATACTTTTATGTCCTGTCTTGTTGATGGAATTCTATCCTCGATCAGCTCTGTCCTAAATTGATCTGCTGCTAATATTTGACCTTCCTGGAGGTCTTCAGTAGAAATTTGGACTAAAGGTTTACCTGCTCTAGTTTCAGTAAGTCCCCAATTCTCAAGTACTTTAGGTTGAGCTAATAATATATTGCTTAAATAAGACGAAGTCCTAGCTGATGCTACTGAAACATTATCTAGTAGCTTGACTGTCATTGTTCTCTGCTCTTTTGCTTCCTGCGCGTCTTGTGCTGCATCTCTTAAATCAAAAACTTGAAAGATCCCAAGAATCGTAATAATGCTAATTAGCAATGGTGCAAGAACTCTAAAATTTCTTTTACCTGTATCAATAAAGAGTCCAAATATTGCTATTGCTGTACCCAATATTGGCACTAGATACGTCATGAATTTCATAGAATGCTCTCGAAGCACAAAACTATAATAATGGATAGAAGAGGATTAACGTTCGAGATCGTGGGGCCGGGAGATGACGTTGATGAGCAAAGCGAACGTCCAGCGTTTTCCGGCTCCCGTACACCGACTGCTAACTAGCCGATGGGGGGGAGAACGGATACCTCTCCCCCCCATCGGCCACTCTGAGCCGCCTTACAACATGCTATCTGAATGTGGAAATGTTCTTGCATTTGCCTTAGACTTCAATCTTGCGCGATGCCACCAGAACGTCGCTTACGTATCCACGGGCTTCATAAACGGAGAACCCTCGACTCGGCACCATCAACTCCATCTCCCCATCTGTCACATCAACCGAGCCTTCTGGCCTGCCGTCTCCGTAAAGGTCTAGCCTATCAAGGCCTAATGTCTCCACGGCGAACACAAGCTCTGCTGCTGTTCGCGAATCGACTGACAACTTCAGCTGAAACTTGGGAAGTCCGCTCAAGAGTTGCGTGGCACGATTGATGAGATCAACATTTTTGGACAGTAAGTCATTCCTGGTGAATTGGTGGAGATGATCGGGTGTCACTCCCAAGTCTTCTAGAGGAGTACCCGCGCGAGTGCCAACTCTTAGAGTTCTGCGAATCGATACTCTTAAACCCGCGTTGCCAGGAAGCGCCCGATATGGAGATTCTGGATCAGGGGTAGGCGCATCAAATAGAAAACTCAAGAGAGAGTGGGTAAACACATTTGCACCACCAGCACCGGTATTATTGTGAACGCCGAGAATTGGACCGATTTCGTGGTCCTGGAAGCCAGCCGCAAAAATATCGGTCGTACTATAGCAAAGCGCATCCGTGATTAGCACGACCGGACCGTGGTATATCTGGCCAATCGCATTAGCGTTGGAAGGATGTGTAATAGGAACTCCGTTCGAATAGGTCGCACTCGTTCTCAACGCTTGGCGCATAGACTCCAGATAAGGTGTCAAATCAAAATCTTCCCAACCGGGTCCGGGTATAGTCGACGGGGCGTGGCGTTCGCACAGTCGGAGGTTGACCGAAGAATTGAGGAATTGCGTAGGTTCAGGCTCGATTTCGCGCGACGTAAACAACTGAAGCATTCGCTCACCGGATTCGATGTAGCCTCCCCCATTTCCTCGAACATCAATGAGTAGTCCTTGCTCAGGAAGTTGCTCAATTAGTCTGATTACCTCCGGAATAAAGGTTTCGGGCGGTTCATTGAATGTACGAATCCGTAGATAACCGAATACTCCGTTTGCAGAATCTACCTGCCTTGCTTGAAACACCTTGGGCAGAGATGTAGTTAGGTTATCGTCACCGACCTGAGCTGTGGTCGATTCGCCCATCGCGATACGCTGTTCTGCTTCAATAACCTCTGGTGCAAATAAGATCCTCTTTGCCTCTGCTACTGCTTCCGATTCGATATTGTACGCAAGTTTAGCGTCATCTGGCCTTACAGGAATCGGGGATTCCTCAAACCGAGAGGTTCGCTGGAAAACGAGCCAATCAACCCGAATTTCATATTGCGCGCCATCCAAGCCGAGATAACTAATGATCACCCAATCTTCTTCAGGCGGAAGACTACGGAACAACGGACGCACTGTTAGAGTCTCCGCTCCCCGGGCATGCCGCGCTTCCAAATTACTTCCATAATAGCGATCGCCGTTGATCTCAACTGCCCGCTCGATAGGTACTCCGTTCCAACTAAGTACTTCAACTCCCTTTTCAAACGGCGGCTCTTCGAAAGCATCCGTCACGTGTGCCACTAAATACCGTCGCTTTCCGCCTTCGAAGAATGGCTCGATCAAGAATGGCAAGAACGCCGTCATTGAATTGTAGGGTGAAGGTAAAATGTAGTCCGTGTGAATATCACGTGCTGACGAGAAGATCTGGATCATCTCACGATGGAATTCGCTTGCGGGTGGAAGATCATCATCAGAAGAGTTCCGGGTAGCGTTTTGCAGAAGTTTCAACGCTTGTACCGGATCGACCGCATGCATAGCCATCTTCAGCGGAAGGTGTACGTAATTTTCTTCAATCAATACTAAGGCTTGTTCAATGAGACGTAGTCGGTCTTGCCGGGACATTGTGGGCGACGTTGCTCGAAACTTAGACAGTTCGACAGTCACCGCCAATTGTGTGCTGACAGCCGCATGCGCATCCCGCAAAAAACGGGCTGCGCCACTTGGCTGCTTTCTTTTCACTTTCGCTCTTTTAGAAGTTTTGAGGCTACCTGTCTTGAGCAATGTTGTTCGTGTCATTTTTTTTATCTCGTTGTAATTCCTTGGGCTGTGTCTATGGCGAGTTTTGAACTTTCGCTATCACGGGATCGGAATTTTCGGCTTCGTGTGATCGCATTCGCCCGCCGACCAGTCCAGTAAAGTACCCATTCAGGTGCGCTTACATTTACAACATGCGTTCACCCGTCAGTCCATCAAATTTTCAGATTGAGATTGCTCCAGTTCTCAAAATTGATATTGCATCAATGATTGGACTATGCTCACTATTGTCGTTGGAAAATGTTAACCAAGCAATGGGGAAAAATCAGGTATTTGATGCGCTTGTATGGACATAAATCTGATAAATTCAGGTTTTGAAGTTGGAGCGAAAAGCCAAATTTACGTCAGCCGTAACCGGGCGGCGAAGATTGATTTGTCCATTTTCCCTGCGTGTTGTTTGCTGCTCCAGTTCCCGGCATTTATAGGGACTATTCATCATTAGCGTCGTCATGCTCGTCAGCATCTCGTTCTTGTTCTTCAATTTGTTTGATTCGTTCGACCCAGCGATGACCATGCTCAGTGAGTCGCACATAGTCAGCGAGATTAAATTCCATTCCGCTTTTCATATGCCCAACGTGGCGACCAGAGCACATTTCAAGCAACCCAATTGATCTTAAACGACGAAGTTCTGAACGGAACGCGCTATTTCCTTTGTAACCGTGAGTCTTTTTGCCGTCAAGGTTCATCAGATGTTTGCGCTCGGTTTTTGGTAAGAGCAAGGGAAGGATTAGAGAAATATCATCTAAAACGTTGGCTTGCCGATTCAGCACGTGGGCCTGTTCATCCTGTTTTTCTTTTACTTGTTCGAGCATTTCGAGTTTGAACCCGGCACCTTCAAACCGTTTTAGTCTGTCAGCGATATTCGGCTTCAGCAGTAGAAGCACAATGCCACCGGTAAGCACGATTATCCCAAAATGAACACCGTCAATTCGTTGCTCTTTCGGCACCTTCCCAGCGACAATAGCAATTGTGTAAACCACGACAGCAATTCCAATTGCAGTTGCAAGCAACACTCTAAGCCCCGCATGCTTGTTCTGTGATGTGCTACTTCTTCCACCCATGATACGTGTATATGCCCTTCTGCCACCAAAAGCTTGAAACTCGGCGGAGGGAACGCAGAATCCTAAGATAATTACACTAATTATCCTAAGTCCGTCTCAGTGACTTGGTTAGATTGGTTGCATTAATGTCGCAAAACTTTGTGGTGCTTGATAGTCGTTCTTGACTTTTTTCGGGATTTGGTGAGTCGCAAGGTCATCGGGAGTAAATTGAAAATCTGCATGATCGCAAAAATCCTCAATCACCATCCCTGAGGCATGGGTACCCTTAAAATCGAAGCACTTCTCAATCATCTTGCCATCAAAGAGAACGTTGCCAGCGCCAGGCAAAATCAAGCTCTTAGTGCTCTGCTATTTTATTACCGCTATGTTCTCCAGAAAGCACTAGACGGCTCCATTCATACTCTTCGAGCAAAACCAACTCGCTATCTACCCACCGTCTTGACCTCCGATGAATCCAGCGCCTGTTTGCCCACCTTCATAACCAGAGCCTGCTGATTGCCCAAATTCAATCCGAAAAAATGCAGAAATCTGACTTTAAACCATGGCTTGCGATCACAACCATTTTTGCCGTTATTGGTACGCTCGCCATTGATTATAGCAACCGCCATGCTTGTCAGGACGTAGCATGAGCTAGCACGAATTCCATCGCATCTCTTAGCGTGTCAAATTGCTTCAAACACTTTCTGATACGACTTTTCAGCCAAGACCAACAACGCTCTATCTTATTCATGTCTGGCGAATACGGTGGCAAATACAAGACCTCACAACCCGCCCTCTTCACCAATGCCTCTATTCTTCCTCCCTTGTGAAAGCTGGCATTATCTATCACTAACTTCTGCGCTGGCGTTAAGCGTGGTATCAAACCGTTTTCCAGCCAGATTTCATAGACATTGCGATTGCACGCACCTTCTACGGTGAATGGAGCTATCAACTTCCCATTGCAATATCCCGCAATCATGTTGACTCTTCCACTTCTAGTTCCCGATTTTAGGTCATACAGTCTCTCTCCTTTCGGACTGTAGCCATAGCCATAATTCTCTCGATTATCCATCCCCGCTTCATCTCCGTAGACAATCTGCTCCTCTTTGACAGTCTCTATATTCTGACTAAATTCTGCTCTTTTCTCTTCATCTCGCTCCCGATACCCGTAAGTCTTTTTTTGCGCGTGAAGTTAATTCTTTTCAAGGCCCGCCCAATTGTTCGGTCGCTGATTTTCGTCTCCCATAACTCCGCCAACTCTTTTTGCGTTTTGTCTGGGTTTGCTTCGACAAAGGCTTTGAATTTTTCCCAGTCCTTAATTTTTTCCCCGTTGCCTTTGTAATTTTTGGGTCTGGGTTTGAGTCCTCCTGTTTAGGCTCTCAAAGAAACCATTCGTTGATTGTGTTCCGGCAATACTGAACCACTGGCTCGCCTCACTCGGCGTCGTTCAGTTGCACTCAATTGCTTCCAGCACTTTTCGGCGGAAGTCATAATCATAAGCTTTTGCCGTCTGCTTCTCCCTCTTGACCCCCTTCGATCCTACCTCCTGGCTCTCTTGGCGACTGCCATAACATCAATTGGGCAGAACCCTTTTCGGCTCAAACAACACCAGAATCGTCAACCTTCTCCACTCTGTTTCTATTGGGATTCTTTGTTTTTGGGCTTAAAGGCACCAGGGTTAAACAATGACTAGGAAAGGACGAATTCCTTTCTGTGGCTTCTCGCTTCCGGTCAGTTGGGAATAGAGGATAATCGGAACTGGTCGCTGATCGATAAAAACGTTCACTCCACCCGTAGCAATCTCTGATAAGTACAAACTATGACTCGACTTAGCCTGGCCATTGTGGTCAAAGACGAAGAGGAAAGCCTACCCCGCTGTTTAGAATCCGTGCAGGGTATCGTTGACGAGATGGTGGTGCTTGATACGGGCTCCAGTGATCGCACTGTAGAGATTGCGAAGGATCTAGGTGCCAAGGTTGAGTTTTTTGAATGGGTGGATGATTTTGCGATCGCAAGAAATTATGGGCTGGAATTTGTCACGGGCGAATGGGTCTTGGTCCTGGATGCGGACGAGGTTTTGGTTCCAGAAGCAGTGGAGCCATTACTCTCTGCGATCGCAGATCCGGATAATTTAGTGGTGAATTTGATCCGGCAGGAAGTAGGGGCCGTTCAGTCGCCCTATTCATTGGTTTCACGGGTTTTTCGGAATCATCCAGACGTCAAATTTACGCGCCCCTATCACTCCCTTGTCGACGATACCGTCGCTGAGCTGCAAGCCAAAGAACCCCATTGGAAGATTGCCGACCTCCCCCAAGTGGGCATGTTGCACTATGGCTATTCTCCTAAGGCGATCGCGGCGCTCAACAAGACGGAGCGGGCGAAGCGGGCGATGGAGAAGTTCTATAACGAGCATCCTACCGATCCTTACGTTTGCGCTAAATTAGGAGCCATTTATCTCCAGTTAGATCGACGCGAAGAAGGGCTCAAACTCCTGGAAACAGGGTTAATAAATGCGGATAAGAACCCCCATTTGATCTATGAGCTGAATTACCATCTGGGCAACGCGTATCGGTCCCAAGATCCCAATGGAGCGGTCAACTATTATCAAATGGCGTTGAAGCAGAAACTGCTGCCCCCATTGAAATTAGGGGCTTATAACAATTTGGGCAGTTTACTGGTTGCTGGGCAAGAGCATGAAATGGCAGTTCAAGCCTATGATCAAGTGCTCAAGATCGATCCAACCTTTGCCATTGGCTACTACAACAAAGGTTTAGCTCTCCGAGGTATCGGCGATTTTAAGGGGGCGATCGCAGCGTATCAAAAAACCATAGAACTGGTTCCTGACTATCCTTGGGCTTATCAAAATTGGGGCGTGGCGCTGCTGAAACTGGGTCAAGTGGATGAGAGTTATGAAAAATTTGAACGGGCGATCACGTTGCACGACGCTCAAAACAATCCGCAGGAAGCCCAGCGTTTGCGAGACGGGTTAAGATCCATGGGGTGGAAAGGAAACGTATAACCATAGACCCTCAATGGCTCAAACTGACGATTCAACCCAGATTTTCCGAATTTCACCGCTGATTCGCTTAACGCTCCAAAGTTTGCTGATCGCTTTGACTGTGCCACTGCCCTTCCTTGCAGAAGCTGTACAGGCGGAGGTTCCGGCAAGCTGGCTTTGGATTGGGATTGTGTTGGGCAGCATCGGACTCTATGGCGTCTTGAGCGAACGAGTTATTTTAGACACCACAGGTATACGCGTCGCTTACCCGAAATGGGTGCTGTTTCGGAAAGGCTGGTCTCTCCCTTGGTCAGATGTCGCTGAGCTCAAACTTCGTACTACAGGTCAAGGCGGACTCGTTTATTACTTTGTGACTCAAGCACGCGATCGCGCCTATTTGTTGCCGATGCGAGTAGTCGGATTCGCCAAGTTAGTTAAACGGGTAGAGCAAGAAACTGAGATCGATACGTCCGACGTTCGCCCCCTTGCTCAGCCTTGGATGTATTTGATTTTGCTTGGATTTACAGGCCTGATGTTTTTAGTCGATGCCTGGGCGATTTTTGTAGCGCGTCAGCCCATCTAAAGTCCTCAAACCAATCGATTAAGCGAATTTCCTGTTTTTTTCGATCACAGAAAGACTCTGGTCGACGAGGTGCATTTTCAGATACTGGCATTATCTAATTTTGTGCCTCGACTACAGTTGGAAAACTAAGCTCAAAAGGAGAAGATATGAGCGTTCACATAGAATTCGCCTAGAAGGAAGTTCTAGGGAAGATTTAGGGTTCTGTCGCAAAAATAGAATTAAGAGATAAAGTCCTTCTTTCTTATCTGTATTTATGCAGCGATACCGAAGATTTGGTGGATGAAAGAGATCTGTCCTGTTACATCCTCTCTATAAAGATTTTGGATCTGTCCTTTCCTGATCATCGCCATCGCTTCGTACCCCTTGAGGGTGCGCCGGGCTGCATTGAAGGGCCCATCGATTAATGATGCTGTGGTCTAGCGAGAGTACTCAGTTCCCTCATCATTTCCTCAAGGTCCCGATAGCTCAGGGAATAACGGGAATACTAACGGACATTGAGCAGGATGATTTCAGGCTGGAAGTGTCTCCACTTGAATAGGTCGGATTGAACCATTAACTCGGATCAATTAGAAGACGATAGCGAACCCAATCGTATTATCTCGCTGTTTTTGCGGCAGAACCGTTCGTCGAGCAGTTGGCCCGCTTTGGTTGTCTCTTTTTTACGTCTGGGCATGATGTGTTTGTCCTGAGAGTTCGATGTCTATCTTCTCTTACGCCCCTTACACAAAATAATTTACACTCTCTGCTTGTTTTTTCTAAATTCCTAAGCTAGACTTATTCGCATTCTCGAAAATGCGAAGAATTCGTACCAACTTTTTAAAATTCAATTAGTTACTGGTGATAAGTATGGCTGATGTAACGATCGTTGTTTCGCCTCGCGAGCGATTTAACTATAGTCAAGCTTCTCTCAAAAGTATTTACGAGAATACAACCTATCCATTTCAACTAATTTACGTTGACGGAAATTCGCCCAAAGATATCAGCCAATTTTTGGTGAAGAT
>JBCDHF010000135.1:0-11194 GCA_038750375.1 Cyanobacteria bacterium P01_H01_bin.15 | reverse complement strand
GTTTCATTTGATGTCTGGAAACTCTAGTGAAACCCTTTCCTCTTCTCCATTTCAACTTTCTGTCCTGTACTGAGTTATAAACGACAGCCTTTGCTCTTAGTCCAACCAAGAAACGTAGCAAACCTATTACAGTGAGCCGGTACTTAGTTAAATAGCCACCCACCCAAACAGAGTCAAGCGATTGCCGTAATCAAGTACTACCTCGAGAGCACACACCTCAACAGGTCGCTTTCTACAAATCTCGTTGAAACTCTTCCAAAAGCTCCATCAGTTGCGACTCACCGGATGTCGGCAACAAATCCAAAACGGACACTTGCTTGCGACCACCGCCCAATGCGACCGACATTCCTTGCAAAATTTGCGTGACTGCCGCAGACGATAATGTATTTTCTTCCAACATTGGAAATACTTGCTCTGCGAGTGGTGTGTGGAGCCGGGCATCACTCAGGTACAAATGCCACTTCGCAATATCCAAGTAGATCTGCTCCCCAATCTGAGCCGCCAGCCGTTCAATATCGACCGTTGAGCTAGCCATTTCTTGGTCTCTCCCACGAATAATCTGCGATCACAGCAATATAAATGAAGTGCACCACCAAAACAATGACCCAGACACCCGTAAGCCAGCCAATCCAAGACCAGTCAGCCTGCTTGAGATTGTGAACAAACCAAATGATTGAATTACAAGCAGCAAAAAAAGCAAAATGGACCGCAAAATTTATTCGGTCCTCAAGCTTGCGATAAGCCGGATCTGTTGTGCGGTCGGGTTTACGAGGCCATTTTGGCGGCATAAATTTAATCCAAAGTAATGATTAAGAGTATCTTTACTGTACTGTAACCATCGCTGCTGACGTGTAAATCAGTCTGAACATCATCTACCGAAACGCGCATAAGTATCGCCACCACCCTTTCCACACATTGCGATGATAAGCTGCCAGCACAGCTCCCAGAACCGTGCCCATTCCACCGAGCCCCAGTATCAGGGCACAGAAACGCACATCCAGCCCACCCAAAACTTCACTTAAAAGTACAAAATCAGATTCAAGCGGCTCAGGCCAATTTCCTGCAATATCTGTTGCCCGCTGGGTCGCATTACTCAGCAAATTTCCCGCTAGCTGCCAATTGCACATCAAAATAAACCAACCTACAGCCGCGTAAATCGACCGTTCAAATACGTGGGAGCAAGCAGAACCCGTCAACGCTCGATACAAGAAAACTCCGGCAATGATCAGCTCCAAACCATGCCCCATAGCCAGTATGGCGAATTGATGCCACTGCGTCATCAGCAAGGATATATGAAGAAGCACTGCACCGATCGCCACACCCAATCCCAGCGGTCGTTGTCGAAGTAGAAATAAACCGTAGGCGATTGCCCCATACAATAGCCCCACACCCCAACCAGTTCGAACGAACTCAAAGGGTACACTACCGCCAGACGAAAAATCGAATGGCGGCACAGCTACATAACCAAACAACCAGGCCGTTAATGTATGACCTAACTCATGAATCGCTATCACCAAGTAATTCAAAAGAAATTTCAAAAAAGCGACTCGGCACAAAATCAGCGCACAAATCCCGCCGATGGTTAAGGCTTGCCAACCCATAACTCCAGGGCGTTCCAATAAGTTGGCCGCTATGCGTTTTGACTGGCGGACCGCTGAAGTTTTCCCCAGTTGCACAAGATTTAGGCGAGCTTGCCAAATCGTTTGTTGGGCACCGCGCATCGCCACAATCCGAGCATGCTGCCAATAGGCGGCATGCTTAACTAACTCTCGTTCAATCAAAGTCATTGCGGACTGTTCATCAATCGACAAACGGCTCAAGAGCATAATTTCCAACAGCTGAGATTCAGACTTTCCCGTCACTGCTACCTGAACCTGATGCTGCGCGAACACTTGCCCCAGGTCTTTTTCTATTTCTTTGGCCTTCCTAATTAATTGATGATGGGACTGCTCCTCCTGAAAACGTTTGGTTCGGGGACGCAGCACAGTCATGCTCTCCGTCCAAACTGGGCGAGCACCTCCTCGAATTTTGCCCATAACCTGAATGCTAACCACCGGCACATCCAGCGGAGGCAGCGTGTCTCGCAAAATCTGTAACGCTCGATTTTTCTCTAATACTGGCGTGGATTCGAGAACAATTTGCAACCGCTCAGACTTTAGATGCACGAGAGCCGCCGCCCCCAAATCATGAAACCGCTGATTTAAGACTGCCGCGATCGCTTTTTCATTTCCTGCCATTGCCAATCGATGCAAATGCGCCGAGCTCATAGAAAATCACCAAACTCCATGTTCTATGCCTTAGGTCAGATAGCTTATTGCAACACAAACTGACTCGGCTCCAACTGAGGAAGATTGCGGAAATTTTCACGCTCTCGACATACAAGGGCTATCTGCTTTGGAATTTTAAGATGCAAGTGATTTTTTTTTGCGATCTCAATCGTCTGAATACTGATTTCGCCCTTTATACAGCCGACTCCTGGGTATCAGTATTATTACGGAGTAGGTTCTTTCTCCTGAGCGCGCAACTACTCAACAAGCGCCTCAAATAGCCAACTCAGCCCATGCTAGAAGCGTACGACAAATAAGCGCGGACCTCATCGCTGACAGAATCACTCCACATTTGAGCTTTAGCGATAGATTTAAACCTTGAAATTTTGAATTTTTAATCTGAAACCTAGCGTCCATCTCAACGCAATGAACCGACCCCAACCCATTCCCCCTCTTCCCGGTCAAGAATCTGTCTGGGAGTATCCGCGTCCTCCTCGCCTCGAACCGACCTCCAAACCCATTCAAATTATTTTCAACGGCGTCACAATTGCGGACACGCGCCGAGCCTACCGCGTCTTGGAAACCAGCCATCCTCCCACCTATTACCTACCGCCGACTGACCTCCGCGCAGAATTCTTGCGCCCCTCAGTTCGCAAAACCTTCTGTGAGTGGAAAGGACCCGGTCGCTACTACCATCTTCAAGTCGGAGATAAAGAGCTGCTCGACGTAGCCTGGTACTACCCCAACCCCACGACAAACTTTGGGCCAATTCAAAATTATGTAGCGTTTTACCCTGAGCCCCTGGACCGCTGTACGGTTGACGGACAAATTGTTCAGCCTCAAGCGGGCGGATTTTATGGTGGATGGATTACGCCGGACATCGTAGGACCGTTCAAAGGAGAACCCGGTAGCTGGGGTTGGTAGCGGACACCCCTATCAGGTTCGGGAACCTACACTACCCGTCCCCCGGTGGTTTTACCGATTATGAATAGGTAAATAACAGTCAATAGATATTTTATCAAAACCCCTATTGGCGACCTCTTATTGTAGAAAAGTCGGAGCAGTGGACATATGGCAAAAGTAGTCGGCATTGACCTCGGAACCACCAATTCCTGCGTAGCAGTGATGGAAGGGGGCAAGCCAGCGGTGATCGCGAACGCAGAAGGGTTTCGCACCACTCCCTCTGTTGTCGCCTATGCGAAAAATGGGGATCTTCTCGTCGGTCAAATTGCCAAACGCCAAGCGGTGATGAACCCGGAGAACACCTTTTATTCAGTCAAGCGTTTTGTCGGACGCCGCCATGACGAGGTGTCCACTGAGCTAAGCGAAGTTTCTTACCCCGTCGTTCGTGACAATAACGGCAATGTGAAAATCCGCTCTTCAGCGCTCGATAAACAGTTTGCACCGGAAGAAATCTCCGCTCAGGTTCTCCGGAAATTGATCGAGGATGCGAGCAAATATTTGGGTGAGTCGGTCACTCAAGCCGTTATTACTGTCCCTGCCTATTTCAACGACTCACAGCGTCAGGCAACTAAAGACGCGGGCAAAATCGCGGGGGTCGAAGTTCTTCGTATCATCAACGAACCGACTGCCGCTTCACTTGCCTACGGTCTCGATAAAAAGAGTAACGAAACCATTCTGGTCTTCGACCTTGGGGGCGGAACATTTGACGTATCCATTCTAGAAGTTGGCGATGGCGTCTTTGAAGTTCTTTCCACATCTGGAGATACTCACCTCGGCGGTGACGACTTCGACAAAAAGATCGTGGACTTCCTAGCCAGCGAGTTCAACAAAACAGAAGGCATTGATCTGCGAAAGGATAAGCAGGCGCTTCAGCGTTTGACCGAAGCGGCTGAAAAAGCAAAAATCGAGCTTTCTAGTGTGACGCAGGCCGATATTAACTTGCCTTTCATTACAGCGACTCAAGATGGTCCGAAGCATTTGGATATGACCTTGACCCGTGGTAAGTTCGAAGAGCTTTGCTCAGATCTCATCGACCGTTGCGCAATTCCAGTTAATAATGCTATTCGCGACGCCAAGTTGGATGTTAGCGAAATCGACGAGGTAGTTTTAGTCGGGGGCTCTACTCGAATTCCCGCCGTTCAGCAGCTCGTTGAAAAGATCATCAAAAAAGCCCCGAACCAGGGCGTTAACCCGGACGAGGTCGTGGCCGTGGGTGCTGCAATTCAAGCGGGTGTGCTTGCCGGTGAAGTCAAAGATATCTTGTTGCTCGATGTAACGCCGCTATCCTTGGGGGTTGAGACCTTGGGTGGCGTTATGACCAAAATAATTGAGCGTAATACAACCATTCCGACCAAGAAGTCAGAGACTTTCTCGACTGCCGTTGATGGCCAAAGCAACGTCGAAATTCATGTCTTGCAAGGAGAGCGAGAATTCTCCAAAGACAATAAGAGTCTCGGAACGTTCCGCTTAGATGGAATTCCCCCCGCGCCTCGCGGCGTCCCTCAAATCGAAGTGACCTTCGACATTGATGCGAATGGTATCCTCAACGTCACGGCCAAGGATAAAGGGACCGGCAAAGAGCAGTCCATCAGTATCACAGGCGCTTCTACGCTGCCGGACGATGAGGTAGATCGGATGGTCAAGGAGGCAGAATCCAATGCCGCCGCTGATCGTGAGCGCCGCGAAAAAATCGATCGCAAAAATCAGGCTGACTCGCTAGTTTATCAAGCGGAAAAGCAGTTGACTGAGTTGGGTGATAAGGTTCCAGCAGAGGATAAAACCAAAGCAGAGGGTCTTCTGAAAGAGCTAAAGGATGCAGTGGCTCAGGATAATGATGAGCAAATTGAAAAACTCACCCCTGAGTTACAGCAAGTTCTTTACAGTATCGGCACTAGTGTCTACCAAGCTGGTGGCGGCGGGATGCCCGGTCCTGACGGAGCTGGACCTGAAGCACCGGGTGCTCCCGGCAGTGACAGTGGTGCCAACGGTGGCGGAGATGACGTCATCGATGCGGAATTCTCAGAGACAAAGTAAGCGTGCTATTCAGGCAGCTATCTGAGCGTTAGTTTTACAGGCAAGATCAAGGGCACCTACAATTTAGGTGCCCTTTTTTCCGGCCCTACCTTAGAGTGCACGTTAGACTTTGGGAACCCAAGCAACAGAGCCCCATTGACCTCACGATGCTGATGCCAAGCTATTGCCTTCGCCAGATCGCATACGACCTCTCTAATTCTGAGCTGCATAACTTAATGGCGTTCTGCCTGGCATGCAGCCGTCCTTTTCTGAAAGCGACGGGTGCAAGATCCGTATCAGAGATTTGTTCTTTGAGCTGACAATAGACTCGTTTCTCATGAATCTACAGACTTCATCCATAAGTTCACTTCAGCAAGCCATCGCGATTCTGCAAAAATATAGCAGTACTGATTCGATGGACTGTCATCCTCAAGACGAAGTTACTCAACTTCAGCAAGCTATTTTGGCAGTTTCAACAGCAGCCGATTACGTCAATTTAGGCATTTGCGCTCCAACTTATGCGCAAGCTGACATTGCGATGAAATCATATCTCAACGCGTTGAGCTACCCTCTACCATCTGGGTCACAGGCACACCTCAGCAATCCGCCGGAGCCAATTTACATTAAATACAATGGCCGTAATCAGAGCATCTATTGTCAACCCTATTCTGGTGACTATGAGGGTGTATTAGTGTCATGCCAATCAGAGAGTGACCTGCTCAATGGCACCTACGGTCATTTTCCACTAACCCTCTTTACAGGGAACTAACTCGATTCACACGTGATGTAGTTGTTCGGTTGATTACCTGTGTCTAAGCCTTCGCTTGCTAGTACTCGATATATTTTGTGGATTTTAGTCGTAGGCAGCTTGGTGTCTGTGAGTCTAGGCTTTTTGCAATTTTGGCGTAAAGCCACTGAATTTTCAGAGTTTTTTTCGTGGGGATTAACTCCCATTTCAACTGTAGACAGAGCGTACGTTGTTGAAAAGATTCAAGCCGTTCAAAAGTTGACCACGATCATTTTCATCACAGAGACAATTGTTCCCGTCTCTCAAGCCCGAAAATTGGGTGAATTGACGGTCGGAGAAACCAAGCTCCTGTACGTTGCGCGGGGAGAAGTTAGAGCCGGAATTGATCTAGCTCAACTTCAGTCCACGGATATCTCGATAAATGACGAGCAACTTCACATCGTTTTGCCACCAGCACAAATCCTGGATCGCAAAATTGATGTCGAGCACTCACAAGTTTATGATTACGACCGTGGTCTTTTCAACCTAGGACCCGACGTTGCCCTAGACTTACAACTCGCCGCTCAACGGCAAACACTCGCTCAAATCCAGCAAGCGGCTTGCCAGCAAGGAATCTTGGAGCAAGCTAAAAGCCAGGCACGAATTGCGTTGACCGAACTCGTTGGGCTCGCCAGCATAAAAACTATCGAGATTGAATTTCAGCCATCTACCCAAGACTGCGCTTCTGAATCTTGAAAACAAGCGATCACCATTAAGTTGTGATCGCATAAATTCAAAACCGTGAGTCAATCAATTCGTGCTACATTTCGCGAACAAACGGTTTACCATCAATCACTTCACCAATTAAAATTCGATCCGCCACGTTCGCAAACACCCCATTTTCTAGGACGCCAGGAATATTATTGATCGCCTGCTCTAAAGAAGCCGGATCAGCAATTTCTGAAAACTTAACATCGATGACGAGATTGCCCTCATCCGTGACCACCGGACCCGCTTTTTTAACACCCATTCTAAGCTCCGGTTGCCCTCCCAGTTTCGCTAGTGCGCGCGTAACCGGCGCCAACGCCATAGGGATTACCTCCACCGGCAATTTAAATGTCGTGCCCAACTTCTCTACTAGCTTTCCGCTATCAACGACTACAACAAACACGTCAGCTAAACAGTCCACAACCTTTTCCCGCGTGTGGGCACCCCCTCCCCCTTTAATCAGATTTTTCTGCGGATCCACCTCATCGGCACCATCGATCGCAATATCGATATGATCGACGGCATCCAAGGTAGTCAATGGAATTCCGAACTTCTTAGCCAGGACCTCAGCCCCAAACGAGGTGGGAACGCCGACAATTCCCTCAATCTCACCATTACGTAAACGCTCACCTAAAAACTCAATGGCATAGGCGGTTGTTGAACCAGTACCAAGCCCAACAATTGACCGTGTAGGAACCAGTGCCGCGGCGGCTTTTCCTACCTCCTGCTTCATAACCTGAACCGGATCCATGGGTGCCATAACTTTCTCTCAGTAGTTCATTAGATTGACTGATACGAAGCTATTTTTCCACGAGTTGCCTGTTCTGACTAGAAAATCACGCCAAGCCATTCGATTGGCCGGTGGACAGTACTCAGACTGTAATTAAGCTTAAGATCACTCACTAAGCTTGGAAGTCTAACTTTAATTTTGTGCTGCCAGCATTTCTTTAAGTTGACTCAACTTATCTGCCCAGCGAGGGTCGGGCTGAAAAGAATCGCTGCCGCCACTGGAAGCGGCAACCTTATTTCCAGACTTCCCATTACGGCGACGATTACCATTACCACTAGCCTTGACAGGCGGGTTAGACGATGAAGAACCGACGTCCCCCTCTTCACTTGGTTTTGCCTTAGCGCGAGGCAACGCTTTTTCAACCTTCAGGGGGCTATCCATGAAAGTTTCCCCGTTAAATTTTTCGATTAGGACATCGGCTATTTCGTCTGTCGGCACTGTGACAAAGGCATAGCCTCTACACTTACCAGTTTTACGGTCTTTAATGACTTTAGTAGAAATAGAATCTCCACCGTGCTCAGCAAAAACAGCATGAAGATTATCTCGCTCAACTTCATCCTTGGGAAGATTGCCGACATATAGACGAATAGACATGTACTTGCGGTCTCCTTGTTTGTTATTAGGGCTGTTACCAATCGTTCAATGAATTAATCACGCCAAAAAGTAGACTTGGCCTAAGATTCAGCACGGTAAACAGTGCCGACTCAACCCACCAAGCCCAAAAATGATATGCCGAAAAGTGTTCAAATCCAACCTACCCTTGACGCTAGCTAGGCAAGCTAGAAACTGCATTAAGAGTTTCTCTCGCAAAACTTGCACAAACCAAATGCTATTTTAAACACTTTTTAATCATCCTAGACGATTGATTTTTTCGCCATAAGCACAGACAGCGAGCCGAACAAAGAGTAATACTACTCATTAACACTGTTCGGGCTGAGCAGTTTTTATCGGTTGAGACTTGTTATAACATCCCCAATCCCGCTGAAACACCTGAACTTTAGGACATGTTCAATATCGCTGAACCCCTTTGCCAGAGAGGTGCGGCAAACTCGTTCCCACGAATAAGCTCTGCCTGGCAGCACATTGCATTTAAGCATTTATGGACAACCAGCTAACCAATTATTTTATGTCTGAGATAGGAGCCCGTTTTATGTCTGAGTCCCCAAACTTATCTTTGGAACAGCAGTTCAACATTCGTTCTTTCGAATCTCAAGTCCAGCAAATGAGCCGTGAACAAGCCCAGGAATTTTTGGTCAAGCTTTACCAGCAGATGATCGTTCGGGAAAACTTGTATAAAGAGTTCATAAAGAAGGAGTGGGGGCTGGACCCCGTAACCTAACCGTGAACGTTTCGAAACAGTCAGTTCGAGTAATCGTTTAAGAACGGCAAGCTTCTGTACTTAATCCTAAATATTTAATTATAAGAATGAGCTACTCGGGTTCTCAATGGTGGGCGAAAGTCACAGGCGCATCCTAAAACCTGCTCAGGCAATCGCGATAATGCTTATAAATCTCCACAATTAACCTGAACTATAGTCCAGCCTGTTAACTCATTCAATCACGTCAAAACTGCAAGGAAAAGTAGGCTAGACTGTTTAGTAAATTAATACTATTTGTTCTAAAGTTATACAGCTTGATTTATGTTTAGAAGCTGCTTAATCTGTACAGATTTTGCCGATAATCTAGATCGCCTGCTAGCCTGTGTTGAGGATCTATCCAGAAGTGGTTTAGAGCGAGTAATTTTTTTCCACAATGTGGCGCTCTGGACGGAAGGAACTGTTCCCAGAATTGATAAAGACGCAGTCTCGGCAGCGGAGTCCAAGTTAAAGGCAGGACTCAATGAGCGCTCAGCCCAGGTAGACGTTCAGATTCAGATTGACTCAGGCAATCCAGTTCAAACTATTTGTCGTACAGTTGAAAAATACGATGTTGATGTTGTCATCGTTGGGACTCCTGCGCGTAGCGCAATCGTCGAGAAAGTCTTTGGAAGTACCAGTGTTGCGCTGGCGCGCAAAACCGAGAAGCCATTATTTGTTTTGCGTCCCCCGATTCTTCAAACTTTTACAAAGGCTGAATTATCTCTACGCTGCCAAAATTTGTGGAATTCCTTGCTCATCCCCTATGACGACAGCCAAAATGCTCGCTACTTAATTTCTCGCCTGAAGACACAATATCAGCAGGGTAATCCGCCACGGGGTGCTCATTGGGCGCTGCTCTGGGTCGTTGGAGAGCTATCTAGAGAGCTGTCAATTATGGCGGAACGACGGCGACAGGCAATGGCCAAGCTTGAGTCCATTAAAGCCGATCTCATTGAATCCTGTAGTTTGGAGGTGAGCATCCAGGTTGAGGAAGGGGAACCATTACCGACAATCTTGCAGGTCGCCTCTCAGCAAGACATTACTGCGATCGCGATTTCGAATCACTATCGACAAAATCCATTCCAATGGACGGTCGGAAGCGTAGCTAGCGAAATTCTTCACCAAAGTTGGGTTCCAGTGCTCTACTTTACCCCTGAACGCTAGTTATTAGCCTTGAATTCTAGAAACAATATATAGTAACCGCCACTTTATGGAGGGGGAGTTGCCTACCAGAGCCCTTGTATAGTAAGCAAGGGGCAAGATGGCGTCCTAACTTAGTCTTCGGCTGCTATAAATGGGACATCTCAAAATCAAAAGTATCCTAAGCGATTTAGCGAAGGCTATATTTTCCAACAGGCTAATAATTTAGATAAACACCTTGTAACTTCTGCAGAATCTTGGGTTTTATTTTGCCGAGTTCTTGACGAAGTAGATTTTTACTGAGCTTAGCGCCCCCCTTGCGGCGCTCCTTAGTTTGATATTTCGCACTGAGTTCTGCCCACTCCTGCAATAAACGACATTGATCAGGAGCTATAGATACCTTGAGAACATGGCGGCATCGGGAGGGAACAGGCTCACCCAAAGCAAATAACAACACCCGATAGTTCCCCAAATTTCCCAGCGTTGTAATCATTGTTCGCGAGGAGGAGAGTGCTAAATCCAAGTAACAGGGAAGCCAGCGAGGGCCTTGAAGTGGCGTATAAAGAACTGTAATCCACAGCAACATCGGATGAGGGGATTGAATGCATAAGAAGTAGTTATAGCGAGTACTTTTGCTCCGGTTTTTCACGTCATCTGCTTCCAGCATTGCCCAAAGAGAAACAGTCGGTCCCTCGGCAGTGGTAACCAGCTTGGGAAACACAATTTTTTGCTGTGGTTTATTGTCCGGCCATAAGCAACGCCCCATGACATCGGTGGCAGCGCTGATTGAAACAGGCGGAATGCTAACCTCCTGTTTCGACGATTGAGTAGAATTTTCCACTTGAGTAGCTTCGTCTTCCGCAAGAAGAATACGCGTCTCCTCTTCCTGGGGAGGTGCAACAGACTCGGGTGGTTTCGCGCCTACTGATTTTCCCGTCCCGCGCAAATTACCAGCACCCGGCTCGGTCGAGCGTTCGCTGATTTGGCGTTCCAGCTTCTCTAAAACCAGCATCATCTCACTAATGTTTTGAGGACGATCGGTAGGAGATTTAGCTAGGCAACCATAGATTAGTTTGGACAATTCTGGAGGCAAGCTCAGCTGAGAATCAAATTCTCGTGGCGGTAATTCATGATGAGCACGATACCAGCCACTAAATGAAGATGTTTCG
>JBCDHF010000134.1:0-11207 GCA_038750375.1 Cyanobacteria bacterium P01_H01_bin.15 | reverse complement strand
GCAATCTGCTGAACTTTTTCGACGGAGATAGAAAGCACTTGAGCCAACTACTCAACGGAGAGATTGAGGCGGAGCAAACGGGGAACGGCTTGATTAACGGTTTCAGCTTTGCCCTCGGCTTTGCCTTCCTGTTTACCCTTTGCAAAAACATCCTAATAGAAGCGGGTTTCCTTAAATTCGGTAGCTCCTATCATCGCTTCCAGTTCCTCCAGGGTTAGATTCGACAATTTGTAGATCAGGATTCTTTCTATAAATTCTACGAAATCGTTCTGAGCTATTGGCTCTGGGATATTTTCCTTGGCTTTTTGAATCAGCTCTTTGGCTTTGGAGGCAGCGGTTTCTTCCGGACCGATGATAAGTTTGACGGCCTCGATGCCGAGGGCAACGAGATCACGCCCTATTCTGCAGACCAAGGCGATTTTGCCAAGAAATGATGCAATGATTGGGACGAATTGATGCTTACAATTTTGACAATTTCAGGGAGAGATTTGCGCTTGATATTCGAGATGACACCTTGGTGGAGGTATTTAAAGCATTCATAGCTTCTCACTCCTGGGAACAACGCTTGGTAGCTTTCACAATAACCGTCAATGAGAGCTACTGTCGGTTTTGGTATTCTGGGCAAATGTTTTAAAAACCGAAACTCATTCTCTGGCGTCATTCTTACTCAGTATCGTCTTCTGATTTCGTATGAATTCTATCTCTCTACCGCCGGAAAGTGACAGAAGAGGGATACTTAAACTCATCGTCACCGGGCTCAGTAATCGCGAAATTGGAGACAAGCTTTTCATCTCTGAGCGAACGGTCCGCAACCATGTCACCAGCATTTTGAGCCAACTTCAACTGCGCGATCGCACGCAAGCTGCTGTATATGCTAGTCAGTTTTGGCCTCGGAATATTGATCCGGTTATCAATAAATTAGCTCGCTCTCCAATCACAGGATTGACCCCCAATATTTACGGTGGTGGCATCGTGACCTAGATTTTGCTGTGGTTTAAAGATGAATAGGTTCTTGTATAGCTGGTGTTTACTCAGCTCGCCTTTATGTTTACTTTTGAGCACCCTGTCTATTCTGTCGGCTACCGAATAAGACCTAGCTTTGGGCTGCGAGTTCTTTGACTTGGGCTCGGATCAAAATATCTTCAAAGGGTTGGTTACGGAGGCAGCGCCAGTGGCAAACAAAGAGATCCGGTGCTTGCACGCCCAAGCTGGCAATAGCAGGGGCAGCAGCAAAGGGCCAAAGGCGATCAAAAACGATACCGGTTTCGGACAAGCTAAATTGCAGGAGATAAACACTCGGAGGCGCCTCAAGGTTTGCCAGTAATCGATAAGCTAAACGATACAGCGGTTGACGCTCCTGATCAGAAAGATCAACGGGCTGTTGATAAGAGTTGGGCAGTTCGCCTTCACCGATCACTTCTGCGTATAACGGTCCTTTGGCTGTCCAAACGATTGGTAACCAGAGATCGCCGAGTTGCTCAGCCGACGCAAAGAGCTGATGGTTTAGCTCCTCTGATATCCATTGTCGTAAGCGGGGTATATCTTGGGCGAGCTGAAAAACTTTAGCACCTGGAAAAGGAAGATGAGGCGGTAGTTCGATTGTGAGTGGACAAAAGAGGCTATTGTCGGGAATTTTGTGGGACTGCGTATCTTGAAACCAGGCGGTTGGCCATACTTCGACCTCCCATGGGTCTGGGTCTGCTGCGATCGCGCTTCTAAGACCGGACAACATCCGTTGAGTGACTGGCGAAAGCGGAGTCAATTGCTCTTGACTATCAACGGTGGCACTAACCGCAACAATTACCGAGGTCATCTTAAAACCCCTCCCGAGCAGCGAACGTGGACTGATTTGATTAATAATTTACAGCGATCTGGTGAAGAGTTCTCACCTCAAAAAATCTGATGAGGGAACAATTCAGTGCAGCAATAATAGCGGGTTCTTTCAACCCTGCTGGGTGGAAAACCGACCAGGGAGACTGCTTCACAACAAATCGAAATAAGTCTGGCTAAATCTAGCTGGGAGTTATAGGAGCAGCCGCTGCGATCGCATTTCCGGCAATCCAACCAGTGGTCCAGGCATTCTGAAAATTAAAGCCACCGGTCACGCCATCGATATCGAGAATTTCACCAGCAAAGTAGAGACCTCGACAGCAACGACTTTCCATAGTTTTGAAATTGACAGCCTTTAAATCGACGCCGCCACAGGTGACAAATTCTTCTTTGAAAATGCCTTTTCCTTGAATTTGATATTGACCTTGTCGTAACTCGGTGATGAGTTGATTGAGATGTTTTTTCGAAAGCGCTGACCAGGCTGTTTCCTCGGGGATCTCGACAAACTGACAGAGGCGCTGCCATAGCCGACGAGGAATCGGAACCGGCGCAAGACTGACGACCCGTTTTTTGGGAGTTTCTGTGCGCATCGATTTGAGGCGATCGCGTAAATCAGCTTCAGCATAATCGGGCAGCCAGTTGATTTGGAGCGGCAAGCGATAATTCGCTTCTTGCAGCAATCTCGCCCCCCAAGCGGAGAGCTTCAGAACTGCAGGTCCTGTCAAGCCCCAGTGGGCAATCAAAACTGGTCCACTCTGAATCAACCTATGTTTGCCGGGACTTAGCAGCTGAACTTGAGCTTTTTGCACACTTAGACCAGCCAAATCTTTGAGTCTGGAATCACGGATATTAAAGGTAAATAGCGACGGTACCGGCGATCGCAAACGATGACCCAGTGATTCAGCCCAGCGATAGCCGAGACGACTGCTACCGGTTGCGAGTAACACCGAGCGTGCTTTGAGCGTTCCCGCTGACCTTGTTTGAACTGAAAACTCTGAGCCGCTGAGGCGGAGGGACTTTACTGGGCAACGGGTTTGAAGTTTGACGCCTGTTGCCATCGCCGCTTGTCGTAAGCAATCAATGATGGTCTGAGAGCGATCGGTGACGGGAAACATCCGCCCATCCGCTTCCGTTTTGAGTTTGACTCCGTGTTGGGCAAACCAATCAACGGTGTCTCGGGGCTGAAATCGAGAAAAAGGACCTCGCAGTGCTTTACCCCCGCGAGGGTAGTGACTAATCAACTCCACCGGCTCAAAGCAGTGATGGGTTACGTTACAGCGACCGCCTCCAGAAATTTTGACTTTACCTAAGGGCTCCGCCGCCGCTTCTAGCAAAGTCACTTGCAAATGAGGATTGGCGTGGGCGGCTTGAATCGCCCCAAAAAAACCGGCAGCTCCGCCCCCGATGACAATGACTCGCAAATCCTTTCTCTCTAACTAACTAATTAATGGATGGAATTAATAACGATTCGTTTGTTTGATGCCCCATAGTAGCCCCATAAAAATAGCCACGATCATGGGGACCAATACCAGCGCACCGGGCAGGAAGCTCAATAGACCCGTTCCGCGCAATATATAAAGTGCGATCGCAACGAGTAGGACTATGCCAAATAATCGGCCTAGCCCATTTTTCGTAGAACGTCTTCGATGATTCATTGCCTATTTCGACTGTATAGACCGTCCTTACACCTTAACTTTTGGCAAACTTGAGCACCCATTCCGGAAAAATTGATCATTCTTTATATTTGACTGAATTCCTGGACCTTCAGGTTGCCCTAATTTTCAGGGATCCTCAGGCGCTGATTTCGTCGTTCGGATCTATTCGTCGCCTGTTCCATACCTAAAAACCATCCCAAATCGATTTAAATCAACGATTTCTGAGTTTGCGATCGCAAGTCAATCGTCAGGACTAGGGATGTCAATAGACATATTTGCTTTTGATCTACATTATTAAAAATAAAAAATCAAAATTCAATAAAAATCTATTTTTTTGCTAAAAACTTATTGAGAGCAGATTAAAAATCTAAATTAATTTGATCGCTTTGAATAATTTCTATTTATTGCTAGATATGCTTTTCTGGCGTCTGTAATTGCACGCAGATTTTGACAATAATGTCAGTCAGGAAGCGGGCAGCATCGCAAAGGCATCGCCCCAAGAAATTGCCCCAACCCAGTTATCAAACTCATTTCGGTAAGCTTATGAGACTCGCAGTGTATGGCAAAGGCGGCATTGGTAAATCTACAACCAGCTGCAATATTTCCGTCGCATTAGCCAAGCGCGGCAAAAAAGTTTTGCAAATTGGCTGTGATCCTAAGCACGACAGCACCTTTACCCTAACTGGGTTTCTCATCCCGACTATTATTGATACCCTGCAAGAAAAAGATTTTCACTACGAAGACATCTGGCCCGAAGATGTCATTTACAAGGGCTATGGCGGTGTGGACTGCGTTGAAGCAGGCGGTCCTCCGGCGGGAGCGGGCTGTGGCGGCTATGTTGTGGGTGAAACCGTCAAATTGCTCAAAGAACTCAACGCCTTTGATGAATATGACGTTATTTTGTTTGATGTCTTAGGTGACGTTGTTTGCGGTGGATTTGCCGCACCGCTCAACTACGCTGATTACTGCATGATTGTCACGGACAACGGTTTTGACGCCTTGTTTGCGGCTAATCGAATTGCAGCTTCTGTGCGAGAAAAAGCGCGGACTCATCCTCTACGGCTAGCCGGTCTCATTGGCAATCGGACCTCCAAACGGGATTTGATTGATAAATACATTGAACATGTACCCATGCCGGTCCTGGAGATCTTGCCGCTCATCGAAGATATTCGGGTTTCCCGTGTCAAAGGTAAAACGTTGTTTGAAATGGCTGATTCTGATCCGTCTTTGAGCTTTGTCTGTGACTACTATCTCAACATTGCCGATCAGCTCTTAGCCCAACCCGAAGGAGTTGTCCCCAGCGAAGCCAAGGATCGTGAACTGTTCTCCCTACTTTCCGACTTCTATCTCAACCCTGCCCAGCCTCCGATGCAGACAGCAGACGAAGAGCTAGAGCTGATGATGGTTTAATCCCCATTGCTGCACGCTCTCCTTAATAACCCACGGTAACCCTTTGGTGAAGTGGGTTTTAATGTCCCCATAATTTAGCGCTACTTAGGAACTCAGTAATCATGACTCTTGCGAAAGAAGCCAAGCCGTCTCCTCTCAACTTCGACTGCGATACAGGCAACTACCATACCTTTTGCCCCATTAGCTGCGTGGCTTGGCTCTATCAAAAAATTGAAGATAGCTTTTTCCTCGTAATTGGCACCAAAACCTGCGGCTACTTTTTGCAAAATGCCATGGGCGTCATGATCTTTGCCGAGCCTCGTTACGCGATGGCGGAGCTAGAAGAAGGGGACATTTCAGCCCAGCTCAACGATTACGACGAACTGAAGCGTCTATGCGAACAAATTAAACGTGATCGCAATCCCAGTGTGATCGTTTGGATTGGCACCTGCACCACCGAAATTATCAAAACGGATCTTGAGGGCATCGCCCCGAAACTTGAAGCGGAAATTGGGATCCCGATCGTCGTTGCCCGAGCTAACGGCCTCGACTACGCGTTTACCCAAGGGGAAGACACCGTACTCGCCTCGATGGTGCATCGCTGTCCCAAAGAGCAGCCGGTTTCTGAAACCAATCGCGATCGCGGCGGTCTTAAACAGTTGCTTAATTTTGGTCGGTCCAACACACCGGAGCCCGCAACTCAACAAGTCGATCATCCGCCCTTGGTGCTGTTCGGGTCTTTGCCTGACCCCACTGTCACCAACCTCACCCTGGAGCTCACAAAACAGGGCGTCGAAGTTTCCGGCTGGATGCCGACCAAGCGCTATACTGAGCTGCCCGTCATTGAAGAAGGCTATTATGTCTCGGGGGTCAACCCGTTCCTGAGTCGAACGGCAACCACCTTGATGCGGCGTCGCAAATGTAAGCTTATTGGGGCACCTTTCCCCATTGGTCCCGATGGCACCCGCGCTTGGGTTGAAAAAATTTGCTCTGTGTTTGGCATTGAACCCCAAGGGTTAGCAGAGCGAGAAGCGGAGATTTGGGCAAGCGTCGAAGATTATGTGCAGTTGCTGCGGGGTAAATCCGTCTTCTTTATGGGAGACAATCTGCTCGAAATTTCCTTGGCGCGTTTTCTGGTCCGTTGCGGCATGAGCGTAGCAGAAATTGGCATTCCCTACATGGATAAACGCTACCAAAAGGCTGAGTTGGATCTGTTGGTGGAAACCTGTGGTGAGATGGGCGTTGCCGTCCCCAACATTATCGAAAAGCCCGATAACTACAACCAAATTCAGCGCATTAAAGAATTACAGCCTGATTTGGTGATTACAGGAATGGCTCATGCAAACCCCCTCGAAGCTCGGGGAATTAATACTAAGTGGTCTGTGGAGTTTACCTTTGCCCATATTCACGGTTTCTCTAACACCCGCGATTTGCTGGAATTGGTGACTCGTCCAATGCGCCGTAATGAAAACCTCAAAGGACTGGGTTGGACGCAACTCGTTAAGGAAGAAATCAAAGTCTAAGTCAACTGGGTGCGAGTCCATTGGTTCGTGATCAGCCTTTGAGCGTCAACGATACTCCCATCTTTTGATTGCCGTCTTAATTACGGTATTGAGAAGATGGGATTTTTATGACTAGATCTGATGAGGCTGCCGTCTATAGAGCAGTCGCAAAGGTGCTTCTAGACTTTTGGTATACCATCTGCTCTTTGCGAAAGTTGCGATCACGACACCCGTCTCTGACAAATTTTGTGGGATAATTCGCCTACATTAAGTTAGACTCACGCCTTGTCACAAGGAAAAATGTGAGATCTTCAACGGGGAGGCTAAACCCATCATTAATTTATCGCTATTGTTCTCTACCGGTCCGCGGCCAAGAGAACAACAACAACGGGTAATCGCTCTCAGACTAACTGACAATCTTTTTCTTGGGGGAATCTTCCTGAAATGAGTCGATATTCCCCTTTCACAACGGTGTCCTATCTGATGCCACCCGTTCTCATCATTGCGGGACATTTAGGCTCACTACTTCTCATCACCACCGGTATTTCCTGGGGTTCGTTTGCCTGGCTCCTCTTTCTCTACGAAATTCGAATGTTGGCAACCACCGCGATTTACCATCGTCTTCTCACTCATCGGAGTTATCAAGCGGATATTTGGGTTTTGCGAATCGGCTGTTTGTTGGCGACAACCGCCGGTCAGATGGGGCCGAGCTGGTGGAAAGCCCATCATCTAGCTCATCATCGACACACTGACACCCCCCTGGACCCTCATTCTCCGTATGTTCCGATCCAAGGAATCAAAGGATTTCTCTGGTCTCATGGCGGTTGGCTATTTTCCTATTCGCAGTTGTTACCCAAACAGTTGCCCCGTGATGTTGAATGCGATCTGTTTTTGAAAGTGCTCGATCGATGGCACTTTGTCCCCGTTCTGGCGGTGGCAGCGCTCTCCTTTGCTCTGGGTGGGAACGAATATTTGGGCGCGTTTTGTCTGAGTACCACTTTTCTCTACCACGGAGTTGCGTCTGTTAACTCTTTGAGTCATGTTCAAGGAACTCAGCCCTTCAAGACGAATGATCAGAGTCGGAATAATGCACTTGTTGCCGTTCTAGCGCTAGGGGAAGGTTGGCATAATCTTCATCATGCGTTTCAATCCTCGATCCGGCACGGGATTACTATCTCCGACGGCACGGTGAAGTATCTGCCCGACCCAACGTTCCGGTTTATTCAATTGTTGGGATACATGGGGTTAGCCTCGAAGTTCAAAATGCCCAGGGAAGAAAAACTGCTCGCAAAAGCCAGAATTAAGACGAACCCCACCGTCACTGCCGATCTGTTAATTCCCGAAACGGTTCTCAAATCAGAATTCTCAGTGCAAACAACACAACAATCTTCTCCTTAATCTGTGGTCAGGCAATCTCCGTATTTTGCCCATCTGTTGAAAAGACGGCAATCAGTTTAAAATCGGCCAGACATTCTTTCTATGCGATCGCGTAATGGTCAAAGGTCGAATAATTGCTGGCGTGTTGCTGGGTGGCGTGCTGCTGGGGGTGGGGTCAGGGCTCTATGTGCGCTGGGCCTTCCGACAACAAACTCAGCTTGAATCGATTAAGCCCTTAGTCGATGCGATCGCAAACAGTCAATATCCCAATCCGCAGCCGATTCAGGTAGAAGACGCCCTCGTTCAATTGGCAAACTATCCCGCTTTGCCGTTTACCGATTCTGAGCGAGCGCAGCAATATCAGACGGAGCTGCAAGGGTTTCAGCTTCAAGAAGCTCAAGCGGCCGAGAACTTGCAAAAAGCGGCTGTGTTTTTTCGCGACGTGCAAGCGATCGCGGCCGATAAACCACTCACCTTATCAAAATTGCAAAACGCTCAAGAAAAAATTGGGCAAGCGATAAGTCAATTGGAGCAAATTCCACCAACGGCAACCGCTTATCGAGATGTGACGCGACGGTTATTAATTTATCGAGAACTTTCGGAAACGCTGCAATTACAGCTTTTGGATAACAAAGAAGCCGAGACCCTCTTAGCAGAAGCTCAGGCTGCAGCTCAAATTGCGGAAACGTTAGCGGAATCAGCGGGTAGTCGAGCCGATCAGTGGCAACAAGTCTTGGCTCAATGGCGACGAGCCTTGCTCATTTTGGACTCACTGGTCATCTACGACACGTTTTTAGGGAATAAAGTAACCACGACCCAAGCTGACTATCAAACCAAATACCAGGCAGCGATCGCAGAAGCGACGAAACAGTCCGGCATTGATTGGAGCACCCAACCTAAACGCATCATCAGCGCTGATGCAACAGAAGACACAGAGGCTGATTCAACAGAAGCCTCTACTACGCCTGACCCCGAGCGAACGGAAACAGCGACTCCCGAGCAAAACCCTGAATCAGCTGAACCTCAGACTGGAGAGCAGTCTCTCGATGAAGCCATTGAGCAACCGGAGACTAGCCCTGCGGAAACGCCGGCAGTTGACGAGTCAACCACTGAATTAGAGGACAGTCCAATATCTGAAGAAGCAGCGAAAACGCCAGCAGTCGCTGAGTCAACCACTGAGCAAGAAGACAGCTCAATGCCCGAAGACGTGACCGAATCTGAGACGTCCGAAGTGGAATAAAGTGAGAATTCATTCCAAACAGGCTTATCTTTCCCTGTGCTGGATCGCTTCGAAAATTTCGAACTCTGAGTTTAGTACTTGGCTAACACGCTTAAACGAAACCGCCACTTTACAAGAGTGACGGCTACAATACTTCGACTACAGAGGTCTCTGTAAAAAAGTTCGCTGACCTGGCGCTGGTTATTTCTTTTTACGGAGGCGCTGACTTAATAAACTAACCCCAACAAAACCCAAAACTGCAGCGGGTTCGGGTGTTGTGGGTGTTGGGGGTGTTACCGTATTCGCACCTCCCCATTCGACATTATCAAAGGAATTGAAAGTAAATTCCTCAGTAATAGAGGAACCTTGACTACTACTACGAAATTCAACCTGATCAAAGCTCCCGTCAGAAGCAATAAAACCAATAAAATTGCCAGAGAAACTTGCAGGGAACGACGTTACCAAATCACTACCGACAAAGACATCCAGTCCTTGAAGATCAGAATCATAATTTAGGGCATCAAAGCCAAAAGCAGAGAAAGTCCCCGGAAGCTGGACCACAATACTTTCGCCAAATTCAAGGCCGTCGCCTGCCACCGCTGGTGTCCCATCTTCAAAATTACCACCAAAACCAGGATCGACTGCAATCCTAGAACTCGTATCAAATGGACCTGGTACATCATTACCAATTAAAGTTAAATCACCGGCAGCAATAGACGTTCCGCTGAAGACAGTATCAGAGACGAAGGAATTAAAATCCTCTGTACTTGTAGGACCGCCGATTGCAGCTTGCCAAGTTGCGCGATCGTTAAAGAGACTAAAAGTTAAGGCGTTAGCCGCATTAGCAGCCAAAAGAACGGTCGCAGAGGCACTGAAAAGGCTCAGTGTCATCGATTTTGTTCTATTCATACTATATTCACCAACATATGTGAGACTTTATGCCTCTAAGGGCATCGCATGCATCTTAAGGTCGTAAACTCTTAGCCACCATGGGGGAAAGTCGGATTGTTTTGCGAGTTAAGTTTGCATAAAGTCTGGAAAAATCAGGTGTTTGACTTTGCAGTATTGGCTTTCCAGTAGAAAAAGTTGTTCTGCCATGGGGAAAAGTTGGATTATTTTACGAGTTAAGTTTGCATAAAGTCTGGAAAAATCAGGTGTTTGACTTTGCAGTATTAGCTTTTCGGTAGAAAAAGTCGTTCTGTCATGGGGAAAAATCGGATTATTTTGCGAGTTAAGTTTGCATAAAGTCTGGAAAAATCAGGTGTTTGAATTTGCAGTATTGGCTTTCCGGTAGAAAAAGTCGTTCTGCTTGTTTTTAAGGACCGGACTTTTTCGCAATACTCTTAATCTGCCAACTCTACGAGTCTTTTTGCCCTTGGCCACTCCGCGAAGAAATCGCTACTTACGAATTGCTCAATTAAATGCGTATCTGCTACGTTCCCTCTTCTTTTCGAACAATGAGGCTTGCGTTAGCGGTTGATTTACCGTAAGGAAGACCCGTTTTGCATTGTCGAGTAGGCTTGACTGGGTAAGGCATTTGCGCGAGCACATATCTAGATCCACAGGTAAGAAGGCTCATATCGCCCAAATTCAAGCAAAAAGGTCATTCTGGTAATGAGATACTCAACTTCGCGATTAATCTGTGCATCGTTGTATCTGGTCACCCGTAACAAGGATGCAAGCAACAGAGATTGACACAACACGATAACTTTAAAAAGAGGGGATAAACTGTTATGTTGCAGAAACTTTTGGCAGCAACCGCGAATTGAGAACACCTGAACCTTGGTTATCCCATACTTTTATGTCTAAGTCCACATCAATTATTAGCGCAGACAAGATGTCAATAACTATTTTGGAGTTTAACAATTGACTACGTTATCAGAAACCGGATCTGATTTTGCGATCGCAACTAGCGAGGTCTCATTAGCCAAAACAGAAAGCTGTATGCTGCTGATTCTTGGGTTAGGAACTGCCCAGTTGGGTCGTCTACCGGCTTCGAACCAATGGCAAATATAGTGCGGCTCTAACCAATTACACGATCGCAGAGAAACTTGACTGACGGAAATAAACGAGTAATTTTACCTCTTCGTTAATGGATTTTTCGACGATCGCAGACTCAAGAAATCATTTTTGCATACTCTGCAAACTGACTCTCAGCGACTTTGGTGATCAGCTCATCAGAATTTTCAATGAAATCTGCCAATGTTGGTGTCGTTGCTTTCCGTAAATTCGTTT
>JBCDHF010000133.1:0-11208 GCA_038750375.1 Cyanobacteria bacterium P01_H01_bin.15 | reverse complement strand
CACTCTTTGAGGTGTCAACCCTCATCAGTAGAATTCGTGGATTTTTCCTATTCTTCATCGGCTCTGCTGAGATTTCCGTAACTGGGGACTCAATCTGTATCATCGAAAACTTTATCAAAAAATCAAGCCTCGTCAAGTTTTATGTAGATGGATTAAGAAGAGCACAAACTCGGATTTGACGTCCCGGCCTCATGGGCAAAACGGCAATTTTGGTCTACAGCCACTCGACGGTCTGCTTGTGGGTTTGTTGCGATCGCAAAAAGGAACTCACTCGGCTTAGTCTGCTACTGACTCAAATGATTTCAACTAAGTCTACAGAGAGGCGACGACTGAATCTATAAAATGATTTGAATAGACTTTAGCCGGGAATTAAATGCCTTGCGCACACTGGAATTAAACGGGTATGGAGGCTAAAAACTATGGGCAATCGGCAACTAGTCTCTGTGGGAATCGCAGCAGTGTCTTTAGGTTTGGCGGTGGCACCGCTGCCAGGTGTACAGCAGACGTTATATGTAGTGAGCGGTTCGGAACTGCAAGAACCCCTTGCTGAACTGGAGACTATATTTGAAAAGAGCTATCCCCACATTGACATTGAGCTGAAATTTCAAGGGTCTCAAGATATTGTCAATAACTATTTGGACAATCGCAACGACTTTACGCCTGCGATCGTGATCCCCGCGAATGGAGCACTGCTCACCCTGTTAGCTGAGCGTTGGCAAGTCCAAGAACAGAGCGAACCTTTTTACGGAGAACCTCAGCCGATTGCGAAAACTTTATTAGTGGGGATCGCCTGGCCTGAGCGCGGGAAAGCATTGTTTGGCCAAGGCGCGTTTGAATGGTCCGCCCTTACAGAAGCGATGAGGCAACGGAGCTGGTCGGCAATCGGCGGAGAGAATGGCTGGGGCAGTTTTGACATGGTAACCACAGACCCCACTCGTTCTAATAGTGGGCAACTTGCGATCGCGTTGTTGCTCAAAGATGCCCTGCAAACGTCCCAATTAGATCGGGCGATGCTCACTGACTCAACGGTTATTTCTTTGGTTGATTTGCTAAAAAAATCCGTTTATCAGCCGCCCCGGTCAACGGATATTTTGTTGCAAGAATTTATTGCACGCGGTCCTAACGATGCGGATGTGGGTTTGGTGTACGAGAGTATCGCCTTACATCGCTGGGATCAAGCAGGCGTCGGCCGCCAAAATGCTTATCAGATTTACTATCTGAACCCCACCATTGAGACTGTTTCCACTGCTGCAATTCTACGTCGAGATGTCTCCAACGGAGAAGCCAAAGCGGCCCAAACGTTTATTGATTTTCTGCGTGAGCCGGAACAGCAGGCGGTCTTTGTGCAGTATGGATTCCGGCCTGCGGCTGAGCCGGGAATTGATTTAACAACGGTTCCCGAGAGTCCTTGGGCAGAGGGCATTCCTGGGGCTGAGACCGATCCCAGCTTAAAAATTGTGAGTCCCCCAGACCCATCAGTGTTGGGTGAAATTCAGCGGCTGTGGAATCGCGCAAACTGAGATCAGACCTTACCGATCAGGGTTCAAGCTGCTCTCTAAATTAAGCCGAAGCAATCGGACCATTCACAAGCCCATTAAAGCCGTAGATTTCTTGGCTACCAGCTACTTTTACCAGTTCGACAGTTTTTGTGTCACCCGGTTCAAAGCGAACAGCGGTACCGGCTGGAATATTGAGGCGAAATCCCAGGGTTGTTTCCCGCTCAAACTGTAAAGCCGCATTGACTTCAAAAAAGTGATAGTGAGAGCCCACTTGAATCGGTCGATCCCCGGTGTTGGCAGCCGCTAGCGTCTTGAGTTCCCGCCCAGCATTGAGTTCGATGTCACCGGGCTCAACCCACATTTCCCCTGGAATCATATCGCCTCCTGAATAGCGTTCATTAATGCTTGCCAGCCACATTCTAGATCTCGCTGGGGACTCCGACCCGCCCCCGGTTGATAAATCCAACCCGCCAAGGGAAGGCCCAAAGCTGTCAGATCTTGAGCGACTGTTTTGCCGATCGCCCAAATCTGAGCACCGGGTAGGGTCTTGAGTAACTCACCCCCATAGCTCTCCCACCATATTTGATGCAGCGCAAATTTTAGACCGGATGAAATTCGAGATCCGCCTGGGAAATACATCGCATGCAGAGATGCATCTTACACCCAAATTCCTCGTTCCTGCAGCCGCCGCAATGTCTCGATTTTCCAATTGATGCGATCGCAAAGCGCCGGAGTCTCTTTTTTTTCGGGGAGCTTGACCGGTAGCGGCTAATCGCCCGAACAAATCCCAAAACTGCCGAGTTCCAGTATTGCGGCGCTTGGGTTTACCCGAGAGTAGTTCTGGTTCGCCGTAACCGAGGCAGTAAATAATGCGGACAAAGGAGGTGGGAGCGCTGGGCGGAAACGGCGGAAGTTTGTGCGGATTAAGCTGAAGCTTAAAATCATGGGCGGATGTGTAGATATGAGATTCCCCCAGCAGCAGAATGCGGACTTTTTGCGGTCGCCACGCCCACCGATATTGCTCAACTGTGATCGCGATGATACTGGGCTCTGTCGGAATACCCGCGGCGGCAAGTAACCGGTTTCCTTGAGCATGACCCTGACGATAGGCGCTCCATAAAGCAGAAAATGGTATACAAAATTTAGGCGTGACAACTACTCCAGTCATTCAAGACCACCACCTGATTACGCCCGTCCTCCTTCGCCTAGGACACTTTTGATTTTGGGTTGCCTAATCCTAAAGCGTTCTGGCACGTAGCTGCCGCCTTACGAAGATGGCGGATGTCATCGCATTCAGTCTCCTGGAAGGCTGAGTAGGTCCATCGTTATGAAAGAGATTTTGCGATCGCAAACAATCTCAACGACACTTGCCCCGAAATAAACCCTGATTTAAAAGCTTAAACCGCCAGAAACTGTTGAATAACCTCTTGAGATAACTCGCTCGTCGAGCCTGACGCCACGATTCCGCCTTTCTGCATAGCGTAGTAGCGGTCGGCTTGGCGCACAAAATGAAGATGTTGTTCGACCAACAATACCGAAATACCGGTGGCATCGATGATTTGACGAACAGCCGCTTCAATTTCCAGAATGATGGAAGGCTGAATTCCCTCGGTGGGTTCATCTAACACTAAAAGCTTGGGCTGTCCCATGAGAGCCCTTGCGATTGCTAACTGCTGTTGCTGACCGCCACTAAGATCTCCCCCTTGGCGTTTGAGCATATCGCCCAAAACTGGGAACAGTTCCAAAATATGGCCGGGAATTTCACTTCTACCACTGCGCCCCCGAGGCAGCGCCTCAAGACCTAGCAGTAAATTATCTCGAACACTTACTCGGGGAATAATTTCCCGTCCTTGCGGAACATAGCCAATACCTAAGCGCGCACGGCGATCGGGAGAAAACCCCGTAATATTCTGCGATTGAAAACGGATACTCCCTGTACGAGGACGCAGCAATCCCAAAACTGATTTAAGCAAAGTCGTTTTCCCGACCCCGTTACGCCCAATTAGACAGACCATCTGCCCTTGCGGAACCGTGAGATCAACGTTCCGTAAAATGTGACTTTCGCCGTAAAAAACGTTTAATCCCCGAATCTGCAACATAGGAGTTGTCACATCAAGGGCGTCAGGCACAAGGGCAGAGGTTGTCATAAGTAAACAGGGGATCTATTTGAACACGAATTATAGATCCCTCTGTTGATTTTGAATGTTTCGAGGACACCCCATTCAATATCGAGATGGGTCACCCTCAAGCTACACTCACGCCCATCTCTAAGGGTGAGCGTGAAGCAACGCTTAAAAAGCATCATCAAACGGTTCTTCCTCACAGTCCTCGTCGTAGACCTCAATGTATTGGCCCTCACACTCAAAGGCTTCTTCATATTCCGGCAACATCTCTAGGTCTTGACCATTTTGATTGATGATGATCACCGTTTCTTCTCGTTCCTCTCTCCCTGATTCAGCAACCGCGCTACCGATAGCAGTACCGACCACTCCACCGATAACGGCCCCACCAATAAAGGCACCCGTACTGCGACGGCGACTACGGCGACTAATAGCCCGTCTGCGATCGCGGCGGATCTCCCGGCGAACACCTCTTCTGCGGACCCGACGACGAGTCCGGCTCCGGGTACGACGGCGATCGGAGCGGCGGGCGCGATTGCGACCCCCCCTCCTTTTTTGGCTAATCAGAATTTCTTCACTTTCTTCTAAGTCTAAGTCCGAAAAACGGGTATCACTATCAGAAAGATTCGAGAGAAATTGGGTTTTTGCTTCGGCGGAAAGCGGCAAAAAACTAGCGAGGACAAAGAGAGCCGCAATCAAAAACTTTTTGATCATGACGAACTCGCCTCCTCTGACTCATCTTCCTCGTCTGCGAAGAATTCATCGACAAATTTATTCCACTCCACAATGGCTTGCTCGCAATTTTCAGATTCAAAGGTAGTCCCCGCACCGAATCCCGCATTGCCTGCAAACAAAAAAGCCAAAGTTGAGCCCACATCTTCTAGAACGATTTCGGCAACGGCGAGACTCTCATCACCAACAGTTTCTGCTGCGTCTTCATCCCCGGTCCTCAGATGACATTGATAGGCATAGCCCGCTAGAAGCCCCATTTCCCGAACGCCTTTTTCAATTCTTTCTTGCTCAGTCTCGGACTCAGTTTCTTGAGCTTGGGCCGACAATAGCCCAATATTTCCGCCCAAAATCAGAGCAGAAACTAAGATTGCTAAACGAAACATTGGATGATTTTGTTAATAACATCGTTTCGATTATGAATGACTTCGCTAGAGCATGTGATGCTTGGTTTATGGAAAAACTTATTCGCAAAAAAAATCAAATTAACTTTACGAACATCGTACTCTTTTTGACTAAGTATTAATTTTTCTAGGTGTGGTATGTGCAAATCATCCTACATAGGGAAACCCCGATGCGGAGACTGTCTTAAATCTCCTGAATAGATATATCAACTATTGTTGAGCTGCCTCTATCTGTTCATGAAAGCATCTTATAAAACTCTTAAGGTTTAATTTTTCAAGGTATTTTGGCTTTTATTCTAGTTTTGAAAAAAAGCTGTTTGAGCTGTCAGGAGCGCAATTAAAATATTAATGTTTGATACTATTATTCGATTTGTTGTCTTGGCGTTGTTGGCGACTTGGTGCTTTCTCCTATTGCGCCCTTTTCTGGCACTTATTCTTTGGGGCAGTGTCATTGCCGTTGCGCTCTATCCCGTTTTTTTATGGCTAAGCCAACGTCTCGGTAATCGTCGCAATCTTGCCGCTACGTTGCTGGTTTTATTGGGAGTCGGGGTAATTCTCGGTCCCGTCAGCTTTTTGATCACCGCCTCTGTTGATAGCATTCAAACCTTTGCGCTGAGTGTTGACAGCGGGAATTTTGAGGTGCCGCCGCCACCCAATGGTATAGAGTCAATTCCTGTTTTCGGCGGGTCAGTCGATGATATTTGGCAAGAAGCCTCGGATAACTTGGTAGCGACCCTACAAAAGTATCAACCTCAACTCCAAGATCTGGCAACAAAATTGTTGGCGATCGCAGGGACAGCCAGCTTAGGGATTTTACAATTTCTAGTCGCGGTCATCATTGCCGGTGGGCTGATGTTGAACGCCGGTAGCATTGGCAAAAATATTCAACAGCTTACTGTTCGCCTCAGTCCTGAGCAGGGCGCTGATTTTGTGGTGTTGGCAACGGCGACTATTCGCAACGTCACACGGGGCGTTATTGGCATCGCCGTTATTCAGACTTTGATCGTAGGGATTGGATTTGTGCTGGGCGGCTTCCCATTATCGGCATTCTTAACGGGAGGATGCTTGATCCTCACAATCATTCAAGTAGGTCCAGGCTTAATCGTAATTCCCTCAATCATCTATGCCTGGACCAGTATGGGGACTTTCCAGGCCATACTCTTTACAATTTGGATGCTCTTTGGCGTCACTATTGACAATATTCTGAAGCCGCTGCTGATGGCGCGGGGGTTATCGGTGCCGATGCTCGTGATCTTTATCGGGGTGATTGGCGGAACTTTGGCTCACGGAATTATTGGTTTATTTGTTGGTCCTGTGATTTTATCTTTGGGCTATGAATTAATGACCACCTGGGTGGGAAAGCCGGTTGCAATACCGCCAGAAACACAGACAGCAACTTAAGTGCTCGCAAACAATCGCTTTCTGAATCGATGGCCTTCGCCAGAGCGCTCAGGATACTTCTATTTTTAAATTGCCTAATCCTAGATCGTTCTGGCACACAGGTGCCACCTTACGAAGGTGGCACCTGCTATATTCTCCAGAAAGCATCCCATTGACCCTATAAGCTTCTAATTTGATCATGACTGATACCCTTTCCACCGCTGATCACAAGCGTAAAATGCAGCGCCGCAAAGAGGTGCAAGATCAACGTCTAGCCGAGCGTGATCGCGAGAAGGGTTTGATTATTGTCAATACTGGCCACGGCAAAGGTAAAACGACCGCTGCCCTAGGCATGGTTTTAAGATCCCTAGGTCATGGATATAAGGTGGCGGTGATTCAATTTATTAAAGGAGCGTGGAATCCAGGGGAACTAGCCGCATTTAAGCCGTGGATGGATTCAGGACAAATGGTGTTTCAGGCTTTAGGCGAAGGATTTACCTGGGAGACCCAGGATCGGGAACGCGACATTGCGAAAGTGGCGGGCGCCTGGGAGACTGCGTTGAAATTTATTGAGGATCCTGAGTATCGTTTAGTGCTGTTAGATGAAGTCAATATTGCACTTAAACTAGATTATTTGGCGGTGGAAACAGTGTTAGCTGGACTGAGTGAAAAGCCCGAATATTCTCATGTGATCTTAACAGGGCGAGGAGCACCAGCTGTGTTGATTGAAGCGGCTGACTTAGTGACTGAAATGAAGTTGATTAAACATCCCTTTCGAGAACAAGGCATCAAAGCACAGGCGGGAATTGAATTTTAGCTGATAGGCTTTGAGAATGAATTTTCTGTAATCGCAAGCAAGTGCAATTGACATGGCACAGACGGTTCGGGAGTTAGGTGAACAGGCGATACGGCAACGATTAGCTCGATATTGTCCACCGGAAATGATCGGTGATGATGGGGCTGTCGTTGCTTTACAACAAAATAACTTAGTCATTTCAACCGATGTTTTGGTCGATGGCGTGCATTTTAGTGATCGCACAACTTCAGGATTTGATGTGGGCTGGCGGGCAGCGGCGGCAAATTTGTCTGACCTGGCGGCGATGGGTGCAACCCCGATAGGTATTACCGTTGGTTTAGCATTGCCGGAAACAACGAGCGTCTCGTGGCTGGATGAGCTGTATGTCGGAATGCAAGCCTGTTTGGAGCCCCATCAAGCCCAGATTCTGGGCGGAGATTTGGTGCGATCGCAAATTCGAACTCTGGCCATTACGGCTATCGGTACGGTTGAGCCGAAGCATGTGATTGCTCGAAACGCTGCTCAGGTAGGCGATTCCATCCTCGTAACAGGACCCCATGGGGTCTCCAAAGCAGGTCTAGAGCTTTTACTGTATCCCGAAAAGTATCCTGAGTTAGCTGTTTGCGATCGCAACTATTTACTCCAAGCCCATCAACGTCCTCAGCCTCGGCTTGATATTTTGCCCCAGCTGCGATTGCTCTCTTTATCGAGAGCAATCGCGGGAATGGACAGCAGCGACGGTTTAGCCGATGCGGTGTGTCAAATTTGTTGGAAAAGCGGGGTTGGGGCGGAATTAGATAAAGCACAACTTCCGATTCCAGACGTGTTGACTCAGCTAGCCACATCAGAAACCGTCGAAGACTGGGTTCTGTTTGGCGGCGAAGATTTTGAGCTAGTTTTATGTCTACCGACTAAGGCAGCCGAACAGCTTGTTACCAGTCTGGGTTCTTCGGCGAAAATAGTGGGCCGGATTATCCCCGGTGAGCAGGTGGTTTTAAGAGAGGGTCAGTTTTTGCGATCGCTATCTTTGGATGACGGATTTCAACACTTTGCCTAATACAACGCGATTCAAAACCATCATGTCACTTATAGTCGATGTTGCGAGTAATTAGGCTCGCCCACTAGACCCCAAAAGTATTTTTCTGAACCAAAGAGAAGTGTTTTAAGACACAAAAAATCCGGTCCAGAATAATTGGGTTACAATCCGGGGCAGACAGGGTAAATTCAGTACTTTTAGGTGAGAAGAAAAATGAGTAATTTGTTAGTCGTTGGTTTCAAAGATAAGCATCGCGCCGATGAAGTTATGCTGGAAACTCTTAAGCAACCCAGTGACCATTTGGTAGATTTAGAAGATGCAGTTGTTGTAACTAAAAACGAAAAAGGGCATACCCATGTGAAACCTTATTACGATTTACTGACAGCAGTTCAAGGCAGAAAAAGTGAATTCTGGGGTGCAATGATATTTTCGCTGATTAAAACTGGAAATCATGAAGATTTGAGTGACATCGGATTAACGAAAGAAACTTGTCAAGAAATTTTTGATTTCATGTCTCCAAACAGCTCTGCCATTTTCGCATTGCTAAAGCGAGTTGATGTGGATAGGGTAAAAGAATCCCTTGCCAAGTATGAAGGAACAGTGTTCACCGCCCCTCTATTACATGCCCATGAAGAAGCGCTTGCAGAAGCCCTTACAAAGTAAAACAAATTGTTTGAAATGTGAGCTTGAATTAAGAAATATACAAAGCAGCTTCAGGTGCGTTTAAGAAGTTCTGTGGGAAAGGAATTCAGACTAAAGCTTATTGAGAAGGTAATTAAGTCGATAAGTTGATCATCCTTAAAATAATGCTATCGGGCGCTAGCCTTATTGAATGTTGCAGTTAGGCTCTTTGCAGACTTTGTCGGCGTTAAGCTTGTTATGTAACCGATTAAATTGAATCCTCTTTTTGCGACATTATAAACACTAATTCACTCACTTGTAATTGACAGTAGTCAAGTGATCTCCTTATGGAGAACTGGCTAAAAATTTTCGATTGTCACAATTGGCGATTGAATTAATTTCCAGTCACCTTCCTCGACGAAGAGATTTGTGGTGTAAGGACGAACATTCTTTCGGAGCTGCACAAGCAGGAAATTAACTTTAAACGTCCACTGTATCGGGGCAATAGAGGTGATTTTTCTCTAAGCTTTTTACATTTGGCTTGCCGCTCTTTAAAAGGGGCACTGTTTGCGTGGAATCGAGAGCCAAGAATTTGCGATCGCACCCACAAATTTTTCTCGACGGACCACAAACGATGGAGAGACGCTCGAGTTTTGAAAACCGCTTTTTCAAGAAATTAGGTCGCAGTTAATCGATTTTGCGACAGATCTTTACCGGATAACGTGTGATCGCAACTGAATACCCGTGCTAAGCTTATTGCCGATATTAGATCTCCTTAAGAATCGTGGAAATTCCAGCGACTGTTTTGACCAAAATTGCCGCCATTAAAGCAAAGCGAGAATACCTGGTGACGTTGAGTGAAGACTCCAGCATTGGTATTCTACGCCTCGACATTAATCAGGCTCTTGACGAACTAGACGAATTGATTTCAGAGCTGGACGAAGCGTTCTCTACGACCGGAGAAGTTTAGAGATCGCCTTGCATTTTTGACTGGGAGGCTCGGCCTTCTCCTTGATGGTGGATGATTAACCGCCAATTTTGCCGGAGAATTCCCCTGAATAGAGGGGTATGAACAATGGTTACGCAACAGAACTATTCCCTGCTGCAAGCGGCTCGCCAGGGCGATCTTGAGCGCATCCGTATTTTGTTATCTCAAGGCAGCACCTCTGTTAATTCCGCCCCTGATGGCACCACAGCACTAATGCACGCCGCCAAGCGTGGCGATCCAGCATTGGTCGATTTTTTATTGAAAGCGGGTGCTGAAGTGAATCAGGCTAGTCACCCTCATCGCCAAACAGCCCTAATGTTCGCTGCGGGTACAGGCAACGCAGAGATTGTGCAGCAGCTTCTAGATTATGGTGCGGATCCTAATTTTATTAATGACGATGGTTCCCCGGCATTAGCGATCGCGGCTTATCGCGGCTTTGGCCCCGTGGTTAAGACCTTGCTGGCAGGCGGCGCTAAAATCGACATCATTGACAAAGATGGTGACACACCCCTGACGTTGGCGGCCCAAGGCGGTCATCTCTACATTCTTAAGCTGCTCTTGGCAGAAGAGGGTGATCCAACCAAAGGAATTGGCGCATTACCGGCCGCGATTGTGGGCGAAAAGTTAGACTGCCTCAATGCTTTGCTCGACATTGGGGTCTCCGTAGAATCGACCGATCGCGATGGTTGGACTCCTCTGGTGCAAGCTGCGATCGCAGGCAATATCCAAATTGTGCATCGTTTATTAGACGCTGGGGCGAATCCAAACGTAATCGATTTCCAAGGAGAAACGCTCCTGGCCATGGTGATCGAGCAGGATAACCGCGAGATTTTGCAGGCAGTGCTGGCAGCGGGCAGTGACGTGAATGAGCCCAATGCCGAGGGAGATACGCCCTTGTTAATTGCAGCCTCAGAAGGGAAGACCGCTCTGATTGAGATCTTACTGCGCTACGGTGCCCATCCGAATGTTCAGGATCAAGAAGGTGAGACTGCGCTGCATTTTGCATCTCTGGAAGGGGATATTAAATCGGTGCAAACCTTGCTCGGGGCCGGCGCAAATCCGAATTTGCCTAACAGCTTTGGCGATACGCCGCTATTGGTGGCGGTGATGCAGGGTCATCGACAGGTGGTTAAGGCATTGCTGACCAATGGGGCTAATCCCAACATTGTTAATCCTCCTGAGTCATCGCTGAGTTTGGCGATTTTAAATGGGCAGTTGACGATCGCAATGGACTTATTGGAAGCGGGCGCGAAGCCGGACCTGCGCTTACCGGATGGGAGAACGCCTTTGATGTGGGCAGCGGATACCAATGAGTTAGATGTGCTCCGCACATTATTGGCAATGGGCGCAGATGCGAATTTAGTCGATCACTCTGGGGCTACTGCACTGATGTGGGCGGCTCATCGCGGTCATAAAGAAGCTGTGCTCTGTCTCTTACAGACCAACGGTCTGGATTTAAACAAGCAGAATCATGGCGGCTATTCGGCTCTGGGGTTAGCTCAGTTCAATGAATACCCGCAAGTTGTGGAACTGCTCTTACAGGCGGGTGCCACTGCTTAGACCCTTGGAAAGCGCTTTTAAATACAGATGCTGTTGGTGAATGATTCGGGCTTCGAGTTGATTAACAGGTCCTGT